>NZ_JBSGJR010001014.1:0-1001 GCF_053605645.1 Micromonospora sp. NPDC003776 | reverse complement strand
CCGAGCCCGGCGACCGCGAGCAGCAGCGCCGCCCGGTCCAGCACGGGCCGCAGCGGCGCCGCCGAGACGCGTACGGGGGCGGCGGTCGAGGCACCGGCCGGGACCAGCCAGGGGTGGGTGTCGGTGACCGGCGGCAGGCCGCCGCGCAGTACGGTCACGCCCACCCGCCACTGTCCGGGGGTACGGATGTCGTCCACGGCGACCACCCAGCCGTCGGCGGTCCGGGTGACCGGGTGCACCGCCCGTTCCCCGTTCGGGCCGCTGAGCAGCAGCGACACGCCGGTCACCGGGCCGGGCGCCGGGCGGCGGGTGTCCTCGACGCTGATGCTGACGATGTTGCGTCCCGGCCGGTTGGGGCGTACGGCCACGGTGTCGACGAGGTCGGCGACCTGGCCGCTGACCTGCGGCTCGGCGCGGGTGGCGGTGGCCACCGGGAAGGCCGGACCCCGGCCCGGCCCGGCAGCCGCCAGCGCCCCGGCCAGGCCGAGCGCGAGGGCCAGCAGGGCCGCCTCCACGCGCAGCCCGCGCCGGGGCAGGTCGGCCCGGCGCAGCCGGCGGGCGGTACGGGCGCCGAGCAGCACGGCCACCCCGGCCACCGCGACCTTGGCCAGCAGCAGCTGCCCGTACGGCGAGCCGACCAGCGCGTCCACGGTGGCCACCTGCGGGCCGGTGAGCAGCAGTCCGGTGAGCGCGAGCACGGTCAGGCAGCCGACGGCGAGCGTGGCGAACGCGCGCAGCAGGGTGCGGACCTGGTCGGCCCGGTCGGGGTGGCGCCGGACCAGCGGGAGCAGGGCGAGGCCGGCGGCGAGGACACTGCCGGCCCAGCCGGCGGCCGCGAGCACGTGGACGCCGCCGACCAGCGCGGTCCGCCACGGCCCGCCCATCGGGTGTCCGAGCAGTGCGGTGCCCGCCGCCGCGGCGAGCGCCCCGGCCACCCCGACGACCACCGCCGGCGGGCCGATCCGGACCGGGCCGGGCGCGCCGTCCCGTCCGGCGATGAC
>NZ_JBSGJR010001013.1:0-1004 GCF_053605645.1 Micromonospora sp. NPDC003776 | reverse complement strand
GCCGGCGGCCGGCGACGCGGGCACCGCGCTGGGCGCGGCCCTGCACGTGGCCGGCGAGCTGGGCGACCGGTCCACCGCGATGGCCGGGGCGGACCTGGGCCGCGGCTGGTCGGACGAGGAGCTGGAGGCCGAGCTGCGCCGGGCGGCGCTGCCCTACACCCGGCCGGCGTCGATCGCCGCCGAGGCGGCCCGGGTCCTCGCCGACAACGGCATCATCGCCTGGTACCAGGGACGCAGCGAGTACGGCCCGCGGGCGCTGGGCCACCGGTCGCTGCTGGCCCACCCCGGCGACCCGGACACCACCCGCCGGATGAACGACGTGAAGGGCCGGGAGCAGTTCCGGCCGATCGCCCCGATGGTTCGCGCGGAACGCTTCGCGGAGATCTTCGAGGGCGTCTACCCCAGCCCGTACATGCTCTTCGTGCACCGGGTGAAGCCGGAGTGGCGGGACCGGATCCCGGCCGTCACCCACGTCGACGGCACCGCCCGGGTGCAGACCGTGCACCCGGAGACCGAACCGGTGGTGGCCGAGCTGCTGGCCGAGTTCGAGCGTCGTACCGGCCTGCCCGTGGTGGTGAACACCTCGCTGAACACCGCCGGGCGGCCGATGGTGGACACCCCCCGCGAGGCGATGGAACTCTTCGGCTCCGCGCCGGTCGACCTGCTCGCCCTCGGCCCGTTCGCGGTGCACCGGCGGGCGCTGGGCGGTGCCCGGTGATCAGCGTGGTGGTGCCCACGCTCGGCCGGCCCAGCCTCGGCACGCTGCTGGACGCCCTCGCCGGTCAGCTCGACGAGCTGCCGGATCCCGAGCTGCTGCTGGTCGACGACCGGCGCCAGGACGCCGGCGAGGAGACCGGGGAACTTGCCGTGCCGGGGGCGCTCGCGGCGTACACCAAGGTGCTGACCGGGCGCCGATCATCGTGCACTCGAGGACGAGCAGCAGCGCGAAGTAGACCGGTACCGAGCGCCGGGACTGCTCGGCGTCGTGCCAGGAGGCCAGGATC
>NZ_JBSGJR010001012.1:0-1013 GCF_053605645.1 Micromonospora sp. NPDC003776 | reverse complement strand
GTCGTCCGCCGGCGGGATGGCGGGGTCAGGCGCCGACGGCGCGGGAGGACCGGGCAGGAACTCGACGCGCAGGTCGGCGGCCGGCGGCGCGGAGGTGGGCGCCTCGGGGGCCGCAGGCCGCTCCGGGCGGTCGACCGGCGGCTGGCCGGGCCCGCCGGAAACCGGCCGGTCCGCCACGGGGGCACCCGGCACCGGGACCACCGGCACGCCGGCGGGCGGGATACCCGGTCCCGACGTCCGCGGCACCGGCACGCCCTGCACCGGCGGGCCGGAGACGGGCGGGCCGGAGACTGGCGGGCCGGAGACCGGCGGAGCGGAGACTGGCGGGCCGGAGACTGGCGGGCCGGAGACCGGCGGAGCGGAGACTGGCGGGCCGGAGACGGGTGCGCCCGACGCCGGTGCGCCCGAGGTGGGCGCGACCGGACGTGCGTCGGGCCGGTCCACCGGCGGGCGCCGGCCGTCGTCCAGCCGGCTCGGGGCGGCCGGCGCCGGGGCCGGTCGCGGCTCGTCCGGCCGGACCGGTGGCGTCGGCCGGTGTCGCGGGTCGTCGGAACGCGGCGCGGCGGCCGGCCGGCTGTCCGGGTGGGGCGGTGTCGCCGGCAGGCGGCTCTCGCGGGCCTCGCCAGCACCGGCCGGGGGCCTCGACCGCGGGTCGTCGGAGCGGACCGGCGCGGGCGACGTCGGCCGATCCCGCAGGTCCTCCGGCTGCCGGGTACGGGCGGCCGGCTCGACCGGTGCCGGCCGGCCGTCGCCACGGTGGACCGGACCGGATTCGGCCGGCCGGCCCGGCCGCTCGTCCGGGTACGGCCGGGACTCCGGCCGAACCGCATCCGGCCGAACGCCGCCGGACTCGGGACGTGGGCCGACGAACTCCGACCGCGGGCCGACTGGGTCGGGACGTGGGCCGACGAACTCCGGCCGCGGGCCGACTGGGTCGGGACGTGGGCCGACGAACTCCGGCCGCGGGCCGACGGGCTCGGGACGCGGGCCGACGAACTCCGGCCGCGGGCCGA
>NZ_JBSGJR010001011.1:0-1013 GCF_053605645.1 Micromonospora sp. NPDC003776 | reverse complement strand
GGCCGAACCCGCCGCCGCCCGGCCCGGCGTCCGGCGTGGCCTGCGCGTCGAAGCCGACCCCGTCGTCGACCACGTCCACCGCCACCTGACCGGGCAGATACTCCAGCCGTATCTGCGCGGCGGTGGCGTGGGCGTGGCGGACCGTGTTGGCCAGCGCCGACTGGGCGACCCGCAGCAGCGCGACCTCCTGCGCGGTCGGCAGCGGCACCGGCTCACCGGCCAGGTGGAAACCCGCGGCCAGCCGGTGCCTGTCGGTGGTGGTGGCGCACAGCCGTTCCAACGCGTCGGGCAGGGTAGTGCCCTCCAACGCCGGCGGGGCGAGCGCGGCGACGAACCGGCGGGCCTCCGCCAGGTTGTCCACCGCCGCCTGGCGGGCCTGCGTCACGTATCCGGCGGCGGTGTCGGCGGCCTCGGGCAGCGCCCGTTCCGCGGCGCGCAGCAGCAACTGGATGCTGGACAGGCCCTGGGCGATGGTGTCGTGGATCTCCCGCGCCAGGCGTTCCCGTTCGGCCAGCACCCCGGCGGTGTGCTCGGCGGCGGCCAGTTCCGCGCGGGCCGCGGTGAGCTCCTCGATCAGCCGCCGCCGCTGCTCGCTCTCCTGGTAGAGGGCCTGATAACCCCACACCACGGCGACCGCGACCACGGCGCCGAGGGCCGGGCCGAGGCCCACCGCCAGGGTGAGGCCACCCCGGTGGGCGGCGAACGCGGCGACCGCCGCGAGCATGGTGGCCGCGACCGCCACCAGGCCGGCGCGGCGCGGCAGCAGGTGCAGTTGCAGGAAGTACCACGGGAACGCCAGCCACACCCCGTCGGCGGACAGGGCCAGCAGCACCAGCCACAGCGCGCCCAGCAGGGCCAGCCACCCCACCGCGGCCCGCTGCGGGGACCGGGCGCGGCGCAGCAGCCCGCCGGCCGCGTACGCCAGCCCCAGCGCCGCCGCCGGATACGTGACGCAGGCCCGCCAGGCGGCGGTGGACAACCTGGCGGAGGCCCGCCGGTTCGTCGCCGCGCTC
>NZ_JBSGJR010001010.1:0-1014 GCF_053605645.1 Micromonospora sp. NPDC003776 | reverse complement strand
GCGGCAGCCACGTCGCCCAGCACGAACGGGGTCGCCGGCAGCCCGGCGGCCACCTGCGCGGCGCGCAGCTCCCCGGCGAACTCCGCGACCGAGGCCGGCCGCCGCGCGGGATCCTTGGCCAGCGCGCGTTCCAGCGCCGCACAGACCTCCCCGGGTACGCCGAGCGGGCGCAGATCCGGCACCGGGTTGGCGGCGATCCGGCGCAGCAGCGACTCGACGGGCTCCCCGTCGCCGGGGGTGAACGGCGGTGTGCCGCGGATCCAGTGCAGCACCGTCGAGGCCAGCGCGTACACGTCGGCGGCCACCGAGGCCGGCTCACCCCGCAGCACCTCCGGGGCGGTGTGCAGCACACTGGCGGTGATCGTGGCCCGCGCCCCGGTGCGCTCGGCGCACGGCCGGGCCTGCCCGAAGTCGGCCAGCTTCGGCTCGCCGTACCCGGAGATCAGAATGTTCTCCGGTTTGACGTCGCGGTGCAGGATGCCCGCCCGGTGCGCGGTCTCCAGCGCCCCGGCCACCGCGATCCCGCCGGCCACCGCCGCCCGCCAGTCACCCGCCGTCCCGACGCGCAGCCGGTCGCCGAGCGAGCCGCCCTCCTCGTACGCCATCAGCAGGTACGGATTGCCGGCGGCGGTCCGGCCGGCCTGGTGCAGGGTGACGATGTGCGGGTGGTCGGAGAGCCGGCCCAGCGTTCGCAACTCCCGCTCGAACCGGGCCCGGGACGGCCCCGCCCAGTCGGTGGCGAGCACCTTCACCGCCACCCAACGGGAGTAATCGGCCTGCCGGGCGCGGTAGACGACGCCGAAGCCGCCCCGCCCGACCTCGACCGCATCGGTGCACCCGGCGATCCCCAGGGGGATGCCCGGGCCGGCACCGGACTCCGGCCGGCGCGTCGCGGCACGCTCGCTCTGGACCATCGCCGCTGAATGCTACCGATGGGTCGCGACCGGATCCGGCGCCGCTCGCCCGCCCGGTACCGCCCCTGCTGGCGGAAAGCCGGCGGTCCGTGCCCCCAGG
>NZ_JBSGJR010001009.1:0-1021 GCF_053605645.1 Micromonospora sp. NPDC003776 | reverse complement strand
CGGCGCCCTCGCGGGGGCGGCGGATCAGCTTCCTTACCGGTCAGCGGACCGGCGCTGCCCGTCGCCGCCGGGGTGGCGGCCGGCTGGGCGGCCCTGACCTCCTGGCTGCCGGTCGCCCTGGTGCTCGGTCTGGCGCAGCTCAGCGAGGACGCCGGTTCCTTGCCGGGGGCGTTGCGCGCCGGTCTCGCCGGGTGGCTGCTCGGCCACGGCGTGCCGCTGGGGACCTCCGCGGGGCCGCTCGGCCTGGCCCCGCTGGCCCTGACCGCGCTCGCCGTCTGGCGGTTGACCCGGGCCGGCGTGCATGTCAGCCGGGCGATCGGCGCGCGCGGCAGCCGGTCCCCCCGCCAGGCCCTCACCGTCGGGGTCGCGGTCGGCCTCGGGTACGCGCTGCTCGGTGTCCTCGCCGCGATCACGGTCAGCGCCGGTGGCCTGCGCGTCTCCCTGGTCCGGGCCGGGCTCACCTTCGCCGTGGTCGGTGCGCTCTCCGCCCTGGTCGGCGCGGTGCGGACGACCGGCGTGTCGGGGCTGCTGGCCCGGCGGTTGCCGGCGCCGTTGCGGGACGGGCTGCGCACCGGCCTCGTCGCCGGCCTGCTGCTGCTCGGCGCCGGTGCCGGGGCGGCCGGGCTGGCCGTGGCGACCGGGGGCGGGGACGCCGCCGACATGATCGGCGCGTACCGGACCGGGGTCGCCGGTCAGGCCGGCATCACCCTGGTCAGCCTCGCGTACGCCCCGAACGCCACCATCTGGTCGGCCAGTTACCTGCTCGGCCCCGGGTTCGCCGTCGGCACTGACACGGCGGTGCGGACCAGTGAGGTGTCGGTGGGCGCGCTGCCGGCCGTACCGCTGCTCGCCGGCCTGCCGCGCGGCCCGGTGGACGGGCTCGGCGCGGCGCTGCTCGCGGTGCCGGTGCTGGCCGGGATGACCGCCGGCTGGTCCACCAACGAGCGGCTGGAGTTCCTGGGCGACTCGGTCCTCGGCGTGGTGATCACCACCGCGCTCTTCCACAACCACCCCGACCTGC
>NZ_JBSGJR010001008.1:0-1025 GCF_053605645.1 Micromonospora sp. NPDC003776 | reverse complement strand
CGCGTCGTGGGCGAGCAGGTCGAACCGTACGCCGGAGAAGCCCGGCTCGGCCGCGCCGTCGGCGGCGGCGACCACCGCGGACCCGGGCGGTACGGCCGGCGTGCCGGCGGCGGCCAGTTCCTCCTCGAAGCCCGCCTGGGCGGTCTCGGCGTTCTCGGCCACCCGGACCAGCTTCAGCCGCAGCCAGGAGCGCCGGGGCGTGCCGGTGAGGGTGAACGCGTCGAACCGTTCGGCGATCGCCACGATGACGCCGGGCACGTTCCACGTCTTGCCCCAGACCAGCCGGACCAGCGGCGGCCGCAGCCAGCCGTGCTCGGCCGCGGAGTTCTCCGCCAGGATCCACAGCGGACGGGTGAGGGCGCGGACGTCCTCGGGGCGTACCTGGGTCTCCACGAAGTCGATGTCGAAGAGCAGGTCCAGCACCAGTTCGGTACGGCCGCCGCCGGTGAACAGCAGCGGGTCGTCGGCCAGCCCGACGCCGGTGAGCTGGCCGTCGGGCAGGCCCCGGGGGCGTACCCCGGCCAGCCGGGTGACCTGCACGGTCTCCGGGTTGAGCAGACAGTCCACCCGGACGCCGGTCTCGTCCACCAGGAAGGCGACCCGTTCCATCAGTCACCCGCCTGTTCCCGGTCGAGCCGGCCCAGCCGCGCGGTGTCGGTGGGGCCCACCGAGGGCCGCCACAGCTCCCGGTCGTCCGGCAGGGCGGGCCACGGGTCCCGGGATCGCTGTTCGTCGCCGGCGGCGGCTGCGGGGTCGGACGTGGCGCTGGTCTCGCCGGGCAGCGCCGGCCACGGTGCGCGGGTCGCGCTGCTCCACTCCGGACCCGGGCCCGTCGAGCCGGCCGCGCCGCGGTTCGGGTGCGGCTGTTGCGCGCCCGGTGACGGCAACTGCACCCGAAGGCCGGGGGCCGGCATCCGAGCCGACCGCCGACCCCCGCTGGCGGGTGGGCGGCCATCCGGCTCCCGGCCGCTCCCGAGGGTGCCGTCCGGCGCGTCGCCAGGCCACGCCGGATGCTCCGCTCGGCC
>NZ_JBSGJR010001007.1:0-1026 GCF_053605645.1 Micromonospora sp. NPDC003776 | reverse complement strand
CGGCCGGCCGGTGGGCGACCTGGCGGTCGGGCTGGTCCTGCTCTCGGTGGTCGGCGGCCTGGCGGTGGCGCTGCAGTCCGCGCTCAACGGGCGGGTGGCCGCGGCGGTCGGCCCGGCCGCCGGGCTGGCGGTGAACTTCGCGGTCAGCAGCTCGGTGATCGCCGTCGTGGCCGGGCTGGCCGGCGCGTTGGTCGCCCGGTCCGGCTGGCCCGCGCAGTGGTGGCTCTACGTCGGCGGCCTGTTCGGGGTCGGCATCGTGCTCGCCCTGCTGGTCGGGGTCCGCGCCGCCGGGGTGCTGCGTACCGGTCTGGCGCTGGTCGCCGGGCAGCTCGCCGGGGCGCTGCTGCTGGACACGGTGCTGCCCGGGGGCGCCGGGATCCGGCTGCCGGTGCTGGCCGGGGCGGCGCTCACCGTGCTGGCGGTGCTGGTGGCCGGCGTACGCCGACGGGGGCCGGTCCGTGTGGCGCCGGAACCCGAGCCGGCGCCGGATGGCAGACTGGCCGGGTGAGCGAGCGAAGGGAGGCGGCGGCGGTGAGTGATTCCGTGGTGACCGTGCGGCCGCGCCGGATCCGGCTGGTCTGCTGGGTGTCCGCGGTCGCGCTGCTGGTGGTGTTCAGCGCGGTGGCCACCTCGCTGAGCGGCTCCACGGGCGACGGGTATGGCACGTTCCAGCGCGGCGACCAGCTTGCCATGGTCGGGCTGGGCCTGTTCGGCGCCCTCGGCATCCTGCTCTTCACCCGCCCGCGGGTGGTGGCCGACGTCCGGGGTGTCCGGGTCCGCAACGTGATCGGCTCGCACGAGCTGCCCTGGGAGGTGATCCGCGGGGTCCGGTTCGACCGGGGCGCGCCGTGGGCCAGCCTGGAGCTGCACGACGACGATCTGCTCCCGATGATCGCGCTCCAGGCCGCCGACAAGGAACGCGCCGTCGAGGGGGTGCGGGCCCTGCGCCGCCTGCACCAGGCCCACCTGGCCGCCCTCGCCGCCGGCGACCCGTCCCCCCGCTGACCCCCACCCGCTCGGCCCGCG
>NZ_JBSGJR010001006.1:0-1032 GCF_053605645.1 Micromonospora sp. NPDC003776 | reverse complement strand
GCCGACGGCCGTCGACTCTTCCCGATCGCGACGCCAGGTCAGCTGCGCCGTGCCGGCTGGTCGGCCGGCCCGACGCGCCTGGGCCACGCCGGGCGGGACCGGTCAGCTCGCGGCGAGCGCCGCGTCCGACGAGAACACCAGGCCGACGCTGGCCGCGCCGGTCTTCAGCGCGTTCTTGGTCTGCGGGCCGCCCGCGTCCAGCGAGCTGAACGAGCCGGCCTTGAAGTCGTAGACCTGGACGAGACCCGCCTGGCACTTGGGCCGCTGCGGGCACTCCGGCGGGCCGGCCAGCACGGTGGCCTGACCGGAGCACTTGCCGGCCAGGTCGGAGAGCGTGGTGACCTGGTACTTGTCGGCGAACGCCTTGGTGACCGCGAAGGCGTTCTGGTCCTGCGCCTGGGACGGCTGGCCGAAGCTGATGCCGACCTTGTCGCCCTCGGTCTTGAGCGCCTGGACCGTCTTGTCCAGCTCCGGCGAGGAGACCGGCTGGGCGTCCTTGCCGTTGGCCTTGGTGTTGAGGAACTCGGCCATGGTGGCCGCGTACTCCGGGACGACCTGGATCTGGCCCTTCTCCAGCGCCGGCTCGTAGAGCTCGCGGTTGCCGATGGTCTGCACCTTGACCTGGTAGCCGGCCGCGGTGAGCGAGAGCTTGTAGAGCTCGGCGATGATCTGGCTCTCACTGAAGTTGCCGGCGCCGACCGTGATCTGCCCGCTCTGGTCCTTCGTGATCCCCTCGGTGACGCCGTTCGCGTCGGCGAACTCCTTCGCCGCCACCTGCGGGGTCTTCCGGTCGACGTCGACCGAGCGGTTCAGCTCGATCAACTTGGCGGTGTCCAGCTTCGCGGAGACCTTGTCCAGCGCGGCGACGAGCTGCGGCGTCGCCGCCTTGGCGTTGATCGCCGGCAGGACGTTGTCGGTGTTCTGGAGCTTCTTGTCATCGGTCCGGCCTGGAGGATATTGGCTGGAACTCGCGGGCGGCCGACCGGATCGCCCGTCGGACACGCGGCCGGCCCGACCTGGGTCGCGCCGGGA
>NZ_JBSGJR010001005.1:0-1037 GCF_053605645.1 Micromonospora sp. NPDC003776 | reverse complement strand
GACGGGCGTGTTCGCCACCCGCTCCCCGCACCGGCCGAACCCGGTGGGCCTGCACCGGGTCCGGGTCCTGCGGGTGGACGGCCTCCGGGTGCGGGCGCTGCTGCTCGACGCGCTGCGCACCCTCAAGGGCACCCCGCCGCAGCCGTCCGGCCACTCCGTCCGGGACGACCTGGTGCTCCTGGTCGGCGCGATCGGGCACAACATCGACCCGCGGGCCGCCAAGATCATGCCGTGCCTGGTGCCCGAGGTGAACCGCAGCCCGGTGCACTACCAGCTCTACCAGAGCATGGTCGAGCCGCGCCGGAAGCTGATGCGACAGGTGCTGCTACGCGGGATGCGCACCGGGGAGCTGCGCCCCGACGTGGACATCGAGCTGGCGATGGCGCTGCTGAGCGGGCCGATGCTGATGCAGCGGATGCTGCGCTGGCAGCCCGAGCTGGACGACCGGATCCTGCCCGAGCGGATCGTCGACGCCGTCCTGGACGGCCTGCGGGTGCGCTGACCGCCGTACGGCCACGAGGCCGGCGACCCGCCGCAACCGGTCAGCCGGGCGGCGTGCGCAGGCGGTGCAGGCGCAGGGCGAGCTGCACCTCCAGGGCGCGCTCCGGCTTCTGCCAGTCCACGCCGAGCAGCTGCCCCACCCGTTCCAGCCGCTGGGTCACCGTGTTCACGTGCACGTGCAGCAGCTCCGCGGCCCGGGCCAGGCTGCCGCCCACCCCGAAGTACGCCTCGAGGGTCTTCACCAGCGCGGTGCCCCGCCGGGCGTCGTAGTCCACCACCGGCCCGACGGTCGCGCTGAGGAACCGGGCCACGTCCCGGTCGCCCGACTCGCCGACCGCGCCCAGCAGCAGCCCCACGAAGCCCAGCTCATCGGTGCTCGCCCCCTGCCCGGCGCGGCCCAGCGCGCCCAGCGCGGTCAGGCAGCGCTCCGCCTCGGCGAACGTGACGGCCAGCGACGCCGGGCCGGTCGAGGGGCCGCTCGCCCCGGCGGTCACCGGCCGGCCCGTCACCCGGGACAGGTCCCGGGCCACCGCCCG
>NZ_JBSGJR010001004.1:0-1039 GCF_053605645.1 Micromonospora sp. NPDC003776 | reverse complement strand
CGGCGGCCGCGATGGCCGCGTCGTCGATGGTGTTCCGGCCCACCGACGCGGCCTACGCCGACAAGCTTCAGGCGGGCGCGGTGGCGGTGACGCTGGGCGGCGACGGCGCGCTGCTCTGCCACGCCGGCTCGACCCCGCTGGTGGTGCCCGCGCCGCCGGCCGAGGGGGACACCTGCGGGGCCGGGGACCGCTTCGCGGCGACCGCCACCCTCGCCCTGGCCCGGGGCGCGCTGGTCTCCGAGGCGGTGCAGGAGGCCGTCGCCGAGGCGTCCGCGTACGTGGGCGGCGGGGGAGTGGCGAACGCGCTGCCCGCGCCGGTGCGCGCCACCTCCCCGGTGGTGGTGAGCGGGGGCGGGGACCGGATCGGCCCGGCCGCCGCGGGCGCCGTGGTGGCCGAGGTACGCGCGGCCGGCGGCACCGTCGTCGCCACCGGCGGCTGCTTCGACCTGCTGCACGCCGGGCACGTGGCGACCCTCGAGGCGGCCCGCCAGCTCGGCGACTGCCTGGTCGTCTGCCTCAACTCCGACGCCAGCGTCGCCGGGCTGAAGGGCCCGGAACGCCCGGTCGTGCCGCAGGGCGACCGGAGCCGGCTGCTCGCCGCGCTGAGTTGCGTCGACGCCGTGCTGATCTTCGACGAGCCGACGCCGCACGCGGCGCTGTCCTGGTTGCGCCCGGACATCTGGGTCAAGGGCGGCGACTACGCCACCGGCGGCGGCGACGACACCCTGCCCGAGGCGGAGATCCTGGCCCGCTGGGGCGGCCACACGGTGGTGGTGCCGTACCTGGACGGGCGGTCCACCACCGACATGATCGCGGCGGCGCGGTCCGGCCGCGGCTCGGCCGGCTGGCCCACGGTGGCGGTTCCGGCGGGCGAGGCGCGCCGGGAGCCGGTCCGCCGGTCCACCGCGGAGGGAGCGCGATGAGCGGCAGTCCACCCCCCGGGGCCGGTGCGACGGTCCTGGTCACCGGCGGGTCCAGCGGGCTCGGGGCGGCGGTGG
Organism: Micromonospora sp. NPDC003776; assembly: GCF_053605645.1. Taxonomy (NCBI): domain Bacteria; kingdom Bacillati; phylum Actinomycetota; class Actinomycetes; order Micromonosporales; family Micromonosporaceae; genus Micromonospora; species Micromonospora sp. NPDC003776. The sequence continues at coordinate 41 of NZ_JBSGJR010001004.1, read as the reverse complement.
TCACGGCGGTGGCCCAGGCCGGCGGTCGCCCCCTCGTCCTG
>NZ_JBSGJR010001003.1:0-1040 GCF_053605645.1 Micromonospora sp. NPDC003776 | reverse complement strand
CGAGGAGCACGGCGCCCGACGCCCACCCGCCGAAGCCGTCCGTGCCGGCGATCACCGCGAGCGCGCCGGCCTGGGTGAGCATCCCGACCACGATGAGCGGCTTGCGGCCGACCCGGTCGGAGAGCGGACCGGTGACGAGTTGACCGAGCCCCCACACGGCGGGGTAGAGAGCCGCCAGCAGACCGATCCGGGGCAGGGAGAGCCCGGCGGCGGCGAAGAGCACCGGGAACAGCCCCCAGGCGAGGCCGTCGTTGAGGTTGTTCACCAGGCCCGCCTGGCTGGCCGAGCTGAGCGCCGGTTCCCGCCAGCTGACCAGCCCCAGGACCTGCCGGGTGGTGAGGCCACCGTGGTGGCCGCTCCCCTGGTGGTTGGCCGCCTCGTGGTGGGCGTGGCCGCGGGACTCCCGGACCAGCAGCGCGGACAGGCCGAGACCCACCGCGACGTAGGCGGCGCCGAGCAGGAACGGCGCGGGACGCAGGCCGTAGTGCGCGGCAAGGGCGCCGGTGGCCAGGGCGGTGACCGCCACCGCGAGGTAGCCGGCGGCCTCGTTCAGCCCCATGGCGAGGCCGCGCCGGTACGGCCCGACCAGGTCGATCTTCATGATCACGGTGGTGGACCAGGCCAGGCCCTGGTTGACGCCGAGCAGCACGTTGGCGGCGACCACCCAGCCCCAGCTCGGCGCCCAGATGAGCAGCAGCGGCACCGGGATCGCCGCCAGCCAGCCGGCCAGCAGCACCGGTTTGCGGCCGTACCGGTCGGAGAGGGTGCCGGCGAAGAAGTTGGTGACCGCCTTGGTCGCGCCGAAGGCGAGGATGTACGTCAGGGCGGCGGTGTACGCCGTCAGGTGGAACTCCCGCTCGCCGAGCAGCGGCAGCACGGTGCGCTCGGTACCGAGCACCCCGCCGACCAGGGCGTTGACCGCGACGAGCAGGAGGAACTGGGCCGCGTTCGCGCGCAGCCCCAGCCTCGGCGCTTCGGTGGTCGCTGTCATCTCTTCTCCAGACAGACGGCGGGTGACCGGGGCGCTGTGCCCCGGTCAC
>NZ_JBSGJR010001002.1:0-1060 GCF_053605645.1 Micromonospora sp. NPDC003776 | reverse complement strand
GGTCCTTGTGCGCCAACAGGTACGGCCGGGGGGGGGGGGCGGGGCGGGCGCGGGGGGCGCTGGCCGGCCAGTGCCGGCGGGCGCCCAGCCAACGCGTGCCGCGCCCCCCCGGCGCGGGGGGGGGGGGCCGCGCCGCGGGGCCCCCCCCCGGGCCGGTCACTAGCGTGATCGACATGGCGGGGCGATACGACAGGGACGTGCTCGCGGGCGACTGGCGGCGGCGGAAGGTCACCCCGGAGGTGGACGCCGAACCGGACCTGGTCGTCGAGGACGCCGACTCCGGATTCTGCGGGGCGGTGGTCGGCTTCGAGGCCGGCGCGGTGGTGCTGGAGGACCGGCACGGCCGGCGGCGCAACTTCCCGCTGCTGCCCGCCGCGTTCCTGCTCGACGGGCAGCCGGTCACCCTGCGCCGCCCGGCGCGTGCCCCGGTGCCCGCCGCCCGCCGCCGCACCGCCTCCGGCTCGGTCGCCGTCGATAACGTCCGCGCGCAGGTGGCCAAGGCCAGCCGGATCTGGGTGGAGGGCGTCCACGACGCCGCCCTGGTCGAGCGGATCTGGGGTGACGACCTGCGGATCGAGGGCGTGGTGGTGGAGCCCCTCAACGGCATCGACGAGCTCGCCGCCGAGGTGTGCGCCTTCGCCCCCGGCCCGGGGCGCCGGCTCGGGGTGCTCGTCGACCACCTCGTGCCGGGCTCCAAGGAGAGCCGGATCGTGGCCGCGGTGAACTCGCCGCACGTGCTGGTCACCGGGCACCCCTATGTGGACGTGTGGCAGGCGGTGAAGCCGCGGGCGCTGGGCATCCGGGCCTGGCCGGTGGTGCCACCCGGGCGGCCCTGGAAGGAGGGGGTCTGCGCGGCCCTCGGGGTGGCCGAGCCGGCGGACATGTGGCGGCACATCCTGTCCCGGGTGGACAGCTTCGCGGACGTGGAGACGCCGCTGATCAACGCCATGGAACGGTTGATCGACTTCGTCACCGAGCCCTTGTGAGTGGTTGCTGTCGGGGCCGGGGGCGACCGTGCCCGGCTCCGGGCGGTCAGGCTTGATCCCTCCGCCGGGCACGG
>NZ_JBSGJR010001001.1:0-1061 GCF_053605645.1 Micromonospora sp. NPDC003776 | reverse complement strand
CCCCGGCCGAGGCGTACGGCTACGGCGACCCGCGCGGCCGGCCCGAGCTGCGCCACGCGCTCGCCGGTTACCTGGGTCGGGCCCGGGGCGTGCTCGCCGACCCGGAGCGGATCGTGGTCACCTCCGGATACGTCCAGGCGCTGGTGCTGCTCACCACCGTGCTCCGGGACGCCGGCACGCCGGCGGTCGCGATGGAGGATCCGGGGCTGGCGTTCCACCGGGAGGTGGTGCGGCGGCACGGCGGCACGGTGCTGCCGCTGCCGGTGGACAGCTGGGGCGCCCGCACCGACCTGCTCGGCTCGGGGCGGCTCGCCGGGGTGGGCGCAGCCGTGGTCACCCCGGCCCACCAGTACCCGGCCGGGGTGACCCTGCACCCGTCCCGCCGGCACGCGCTGACCGACTGGGCCCGGGCCGGCGGCGGCCTGGTCGTCGAGGACGACTACGACGGCGAGTTCCGGTACGACCGCCAGCCCGTCGGCGCGGTCCAGGGCACCGCGCCCGAGCAGGTGGCGTACGTCGGCACCGCGGCCAAGACCCTCGGGCCGGCGCTGCGCCTGGCCTGGCTGGTGCTGCCGGCCCGGCTGGTGGATCCGGTGGTGGACGCCAAGCGCCACCTCGACCTGCACACGGAGACGATCGGCCAGCTCGCCCTCGCCGACCTGATCGAAACCCACGGCTACGACCGGCAGGTCCGTACCGTCCGGCGCCGCTACCGGGAGCGCCGGGACCTGCTGCTGGCCCGGCTCGGCGGGCGGTCGACCGTGGACGGCATCTCCGCCGGCCTGCACGCCACCCTCCTGCTGCCGCCCGACGGGCCGGGCGAGGCGGAGGTGCTGGCGGCGGCCGCCGCGCACGGGCTGGGCCTGACCGGGCTCGCCGCCCACCACCACCGCCCCGCCGACCAGCCACCCGGCCTGGTGATCGGCTACGCCAACCCGCCGGCCCACGCCTACCCCACCGCCCTCGACCTGCTCACCCGCGTCCTCCCCGACCGTCCCACCTGACCGGCCGGCGCCGCCGGTTCCCGGCGTGGCGGAAGGGCCTCTCCGCCGCAGCTCGGG
>NZ_JBSGJR010001000.1:0-1064 GCF_053605645.1 Micromonospora sp. NPDC003776 | reverse complement strand
GCCACGACCGGCCGGCCAGCTCCGCGAGCACCGCGGCCTGGAGCAGGAGTACGACGACCAGCGCGACCACGCCGAACGGCCCGACGTCCGGCTTCTTCATGATTTCCAGCGCCGCCGCCCCGCGCCGGTACGACCCCAGCGCGTCCACGGTGTCGGCCAGCCCGTCGAGGTGCAGCCCCCGGGTCAGCAGCGCCCCCGCCGCGACGGTCACCCCGGCCGCGACCAGCGGGGGCGCGAGCGCGGCGGTCAGCAGCAGCACCGCCGCGAGCAGCGCGCCGAGCAGCGCCCCGACCGCCGGGGCGAGGGCCATCGCGACGCCCGCCACGTGCCGGTCGATCCGGCCGGCGCGGACGGGCAGCGTGGTGAAGGTGGTGACCGCCAGCCGGAGGCCGGCGGCGAGGCGTGGGTCAGTCGGCACGTCGGCCGGGGGAGACCGGCTCGTCGGGGCCGGTCGTGGTGGGCCCCGGGCCGGCCGGCTCGGGCTCGGCGAACTCCGGCTCCGGCTCGATGGTGGCCGGGCCCGGTCCGGCCGGTTCCGGCTCGGCGAAGTCCTCGTCGTCCTCGTCGCCGCGCAGCGACGGGTGCATCGGCAGGGCGGCGGCGAGCGCCAGCGCCGAGCGCAGCAGCGGCAGGGTGGCCAGCGCGGTCGCCCCCTCGCCGAGGTCCAGCCGCAGGTCCACCAGCGGGGTCAGGCCCAGCACGTCGGCGGCGAGCCGCACCGCCGGCTGGCCGCCGTGGTCGGGCAGCAGGCACCAGTGCCGGGCCTGCCCGGCGAGGTCCCGGCTCACCATGCCGGCGGCGACGCCGACCGGGCCGTCCAGCAGCACCGGAACCCGCCGGGCGGTCGCGCCGAGCAGCACCCCGGTGGCCACCGCGACGTCGCCGCCGCCCAGCTCCGCCAGGATGTCCTTGGCGTCCCGGGCGGACCGCCGGGTGCGGTGCAGCGCGTCCCGGACGGCGGCGCAGCGGACCATCCAGGCCGCGTCGTCGTACTGGCCGTGCTCGGTGAGCACCCGGCCCAGCACCGCCGGGGGTTCCGCGCCGGCCGTGGCCGCGAGCACCGC
>NZ_JBSGJR010000999.1:0-1075 GCF_053605645.1 Micromonospora sp. NPDC003776 | reverse complement strand
GGCCGGAGGCGATCGAGGAGCTGCGCCCCGTGGCCGCGGCGGTCGGGGTGCCGCTGGCCGGCGCCGACTGGGACGGCGCCCCGGCGCACGCCCGCGCGGACCTGGTCATCTCGACCGTGCCGAAGGGGGTCGCCGACCCGCTCGCCGACAACTTCGACTGGCGGCCGGGGTCGGTCTTCTTCGACGCCCTCTACGACCCCTGGCCCACCCCCCTCGCGGCCTCGGCGCTCGCCGCCGGCTGCCGGGTGATCTCCGGCTTGGACCTGCTGCTGGCCCAGGCGGTCGGCCAGTTCACCCAGTTCACCGGGGTGCCCGCCCCGGTCGACGCGATGCGCGCGGCGCTGGCGGCGGCCCGCGGCTGAGCCGCTCCGGGCGCCCGCTGTCCCCGGTCGATACGCTGCCGGGGGAACTCGTCGCCGACCTCAGGGGGAGCCGTGACCGGGCAGCCGCCGTCCCCGGCCGATCGGCCGAGTGCCGGGCGCCGTCGCCGGGCGGTGCTGGTCGGCCTGCTGGCCGTGAGCCTGGTCGCCGGCACGGCCGTGCTGCTGCCCCGGGTCGTCGCCGAGGTGGCGCCGCTCGCGGTGGCCGCCACCGCGGACACCACCGTCACCCAGGTCCCGCAGGACGGTGACAACGGGGTGAAGACCACCCTCGCGAGCTGCCCGCGGCTCTGCGAGGGCAACCCGGACGGGCAGCGCGACGCGGTGCTCGAGTTCAGCGTCCGCGGGCTGCCCCGGGACGCGGTGGACCTGCGCGCCGTGCTGCGCGTGTACGCCTGGCAGCCGTTCGCCTCCCGGGTACGGGCGCACCTCGCCCAGGGCTCCGCCGCCAACGCCGGGGCCTGGGCGCAGCGCCCCGTGCTGGGCCCGGTGCTGGCCACCCGGGAGCGGGTCGAGGAGGGCTTCAACGAGTGGGACGTCTCCGCGGCCGTCACCGGTGACGGCCGGGTGACCCTGGCCCTGACCCAGGAGGACTGGCACCAGCGGATCTACTGGGCCTCGCGGGAGAACGTCCGTGCCGCGCTGCGGCCCGCGCTGGTGGTGAGCTACCGCCGGGAGCCGGGCTCCCCGCCGCG
>NZ_JBSGJR010000998.1:0-1075 GCF_053605645.1 Micromonospora sp. NPDC003776 | reverse complement strand
GCAGCACGTCGCGCGGGTCGGTCACCTCGTGCCCCCGGTCGCACCGCAGCACCACCCCGACCTCGGCGCCGCAGTCGCGGTGGCTGACGGCGAGGGGTGAGCCGTCCGGGTCGGCCAGGTAGCGGTCGCCCCAGCCGAGCACCGCCACCAGCACCGGCCACAGGTCGAGTCCCTTGTCGGTGAGCCGGTACTCGTGCCGCAGCCGGCTGCCCGGCTCCCGGTAGGGCTCCCGCCGCAGCACCCCCTGCTCGACCAGCATGGCGAGCCGGTTGGTCAGCACCTGGCGCGGCATGCCGGTGCGCACCCGCATGTCGTCGAAGCGACGTACGCCGTTGAAGACCTCGCGGAGCACCACCAGGGTCCACCGCTCGCCGAGGATCTCCATGGCGCGGGCGATGGTGCAGTTCTCCACCGACCAGTCCAGTGCCGCGGGTCTCATGCCGACCAGGCTAGGTCTGATTGACAGACTCAGCAACGCGCTGCGACGCTGAGTCCATGACGCAGACGCAGGACCGCAGCCGCACGTTCTCCTGGAGCGACCCGGTGGCCGGGGCCGCGCACATCGGCCGCCGCAGCGGCCTGGAGCTGCTCCGGGCGATGATCGCCGGCGAGCTGGCCGCGCCGCCGGTGATGCACCTGATCGACATGGCCCGGATGGAGGCCGACGAGGGTCGGGTCGCCGTCGAGCTGGTGCCGCAGGAGTTCCACTACAACCCGCTCGGCACCGTCCACGGCGGCATCATCTCCACCCTGCTGGACACCGCCGCCGGCTGCGCGGTGCACACCACCCTGCCGGTGGGCGTCGGCTACACCTCACTGGACCTGAACGTGAAGTTCCTCCGCCCGGTCACCGTGGCCAGCGGCACCCTGCGCTGCGAGGGCACCGTCCTTCAGCAGGGCCGCCGCACCGCCCTGGCCGAAGCCCGCCTGACGGACACGAGGAACCGCCTGATCGCCCACGCCACCTCCACCTGCCTCCTCTTCCCCCTCGACACCCCACCCACCTGACCCGCCCACCCCGCGCCCCCGCGCCGCACCCCCGCGCCGCACCCCCGCCCGGCCGCGCGATCTTGCA
>NZ_JBSGJR010000997.1:0-1082 GCF_053605645.1 Micromonospora sp. NPDC003776 | reverse complement strand
AGCTGGACCTGCCCGGCTGACAGGCAGGGCTGGGCGCGCGACCCGGTGGCGGCGCGGCCGGCGGGCTGGGGGCGGCGGTGCTGGCCCTGGGCGGCCGCTGCGAGTCCGGCATCGGGCTGGTCACCCGGGCGATCGGCCTGGACGCCGCGCTGGACTCCGCCGACCTGGTGATCACCGGGGAGGGCTCCTTCGACCACCAGTCGCTGCGCGGCAAGGTGGTCGCCGGGGTGGCCGGCGGCGCCCGCGACCGGGGCGTGCCGTGCGTGGTGCTCGCCGGCCGGGTCAGCACCGGGCGGCGGGAGGCCGCGGCGGCCGGGGTGACCGAGGCGTACAGCCTGGTGGAGCACTTCGGCGGCGAGCAGAACGGCGGTGTCGAGGCCGCGATGGGCCGGCCCGCCGAAGGGCTGCGTGCGCTCGGCGCGCGGCTGGCCCGGCAGTGGAGCCGCTGACCCGCCCGCCGGCCTGCGGCGCGGCTCACCCGACCGGGGCCGCGGCACCGGAGGTGGTGGCCGGCGGGGCGGCGTACGATCGGTTCTGGACCACACCGGGAATCACTGGCGGACGCGAAACGTTGGCCAGTGCGTCCGGACCCATACCGCGCAGGGAGATTTCCACGTGACCACGCCAGCGCAGACCGAGTCGACCGAGGCCAAGGCCCCTGACACCGTCGTCCTCACCGACGTCGCGGCGCAGAAGGTCAAGGCCCTGATCGAGCAGGAGGGCCGCGACGACCTGCGGCTCCGGGTCGCCGTGCAGCCGGGCGGCTGCTCCGGCCTGCGGTACCAGCTCTTCTTCGACGAGCGGTCCCTCGACGGTGACATCGTCACCGACTTCGACGGTGTCGAGGTCGTCGTCGACCGGATGAGCGCCCCCTACCTGGCCGGCGCGACGATCGACTTCGCCGACCGGATCGACGCCCAGGGCTTCACCATCGACAACCCGAACGCCGGCAACTCCTGCGCCTGCGGCGACTCGTTCAGCTGAGTCGGCCGAGCGCCCGGCCCGCCCGCCACGCCGGGCCGGCCGGGGCTGCCCGAGCGAGCAACAGCGGCGGGGCCGTCCCTTTTCGGGGCGGCCCCGCC
>NZ_JBSGJR010000996.1:0-1082 GCF_053605645.1 Micromonospora sp. NPDC003776 | reverse complement strand
ACCTCGCGCCGCAGGCCCCGGTGGAGAGCTGGACCAGCCTCAGCGGTGGCGGCTGGACCCAGCGCTGCCTCGCCCTGCGGCCCCGCCCCAACGCCTCGCTCGGGGCGCTGGTGGACGCGGTGACCGCCACCTCGGCCCCGTCGCACACGGTCGCCGCGGTGGTGCTCCCCGGTGGCCGCCGGGTGCCCCCGCTGCTGCGGGTGGCGGCGATGGACGGGCATGCCGCCGAGCTGGTGAAGGTCGTCCGGGACGTGGCGAAGCGGTCGGGCGTGCCGGCCCGCCCGCTGGACGGGCAGCACGGCCCGGGTGTCTACGCCACCGCGCCGGTGGCCAGCGCGATGGGCACGGTCACGGTCGAAGGTTGACGATCCAGCCGTAGAGGCCGCAGACCCAGACGGCCAGCGGCACCAGGGCGACGATCAGCAGGATCTCGACGATGTCCAGGGTGCGTCCCCAGACCGGCGAGATCCGCTTGCCCGCCACGGTCAGCCCGTAGATCAGGCTGATCAGCGCGGCCAGCAGCAGCCCGCCCAGGATCAGCCCGAGCCGCACCGGCAGCGAGCCGGCGCCGAAGGTCGCCGCGGCGGCCAGCGCGAGTCCGACCGTGCCGGCCAGCAGCACCGGGGTGCGCTGGGCCCGGCCGATGAACGGGCGGGCGCGCAGCAGCGAGAGCAGGGCCAGCACCAGGCAGAGCAGTACCGACGGCAGCCGGCCGTTGTCGGCCAGCACCAGCTGGCCGCCGAGGACCAGCACCGACACCGTCCACAGCAGACCGGTGAGGAACGCGTCGGCCCGTTCGCTGTTGCGCAGCACCTGCGGGCCGTCCACCGACTCGGTGTCGGTCTTCAGGTCGTCCGGGCCGGTCGGGATCGACGGCACCGGCAGCCGGGCCAGCCGGTAGGAGACCATCGGCAGCGCCGGAAGGGCGGCGAACGCGATCGTGGCGACGACCGCCGCGGCGGCCGCCGCGCCGATGCCGAAGGCCAGGCAGAGCGCCGCCCCGATGCCGACGGCCACGCCCACCGCGACCGCGCCGAGGAAGAGCGGCAGCCGGTCGCCGACGGAGAGCGCGGCGACCGCGC
>NZ_JBSGJR010000995.1:0-1082 GCF_053605645.1 Micromonospora sp. NPDC003776 | reverse complement strand
CAACCATCAGCTCTCCCTCGCCGAGATCCTCGCCTTCACCAACGGCTCCGACGACGTGCTGCGCGACCTGCACCAGGGGCTGCACAGCGCCGACGCCCCGCCGTCCTGCTGGCCCGGGGTAGCGCCACCGTCGGCCGGGCCTTCCAGGCCGCCGCCGCTGGTGGTCTGCATGTCGTCATCGTTGAGTGCCATGGGTGCTCCCTCGGGTGTGCCGCCCCGTCGTACGCCGGGGTTCGTCGTGCAGCGGGTGGTACCCCACGTGCGATCTTCTCTAACCACACCGTAGACGTCCGGACCCGGCGACACGGACGGTTCGCCCTGCCCGGGCCCGGGTAGGGAGGTGGTCATGGCGATCCTGGTCGGCACCTCCGGCTGGCAGTACCGGGACTGGCGGGACCGCTTCTATCCGGCGAAGCTGCCGCAGCGGCTCTGGCTGGAACACTTCGCCGCGCGGTTCGCGACGGTGGAGGTGAACAACGCCTTCTACCGGCTACCCGAGCGGGACACCTTCGTGGCCTGGCGGGACCGGACCCCCGACGACTTCTGCGTGGCGGTCAAGATGAGCCGCTACCTCACCCACATCAAGCGGCTGCGGGATCCGGCCGAGCCGGTGGCCCGCTTCCTCGACCGGGCGACCGGCCTGGGCGACCGGCTGGGGCCGGTGCTGGTGCAGCTCCCGCCGAACCTGCGGGCCGACCCGGACGCGCTGGACGCCACGCTGCGGCTCTTCCCGGCCGACGTGCGGGTGGCCGTCGAACCGCGGCACCCCACCTGGTGGACCGACGACGTGCGCCGGGTCCTGGAACGCCGCCGCGCCGCGCTGGTCTGGGCCGATCGGCTCAGCCGCCCGGTCACCCCGCTCTGGCGGACCGCCGACTTCGGCTACCTGCGGCTGCACGAGGGCCGCGCCCGACCGTGGCCGCGCTACGGCGCGACCGCGCTGGCCACCTGGGTACGCCGGCTGGCCGCCGCGTTCACCGCCGAGGAGCCGGCGTACGTCTACTTCAACAACGACCCGGGCGGGGCGGCGATCGTCGACGCGGTGGCCTTCGCCGCGCTGGCCCGGCGGGCGGGGCTGCCGG
>NZ_JBSGJR010000994.1:0-1086 GCF_053605645.1 Micromonospora sp. NPDC003776 | reverse complement strand
CTGATCAAGACCGACGTGGCCGGGCTGTACCTGCTGCCGGCCAACATCGACCTCTCCGCCGCCGAGATCCAGCTGGTCAACGAGGTCGCCCGCGACCCCGGCGGGTGCCAGTCCTGGGCGGCGGCGAGCACGGCGCCGAGCGCCGCGACGGCGGCGGCCACCGGCACCGCCAGCCAGGCCCGCGACGGCGCCGTGCCGACCAGCACCCCGAGGACGATGGACCCGACGAGCGCCGCCCCGGCGCTGGCCTGCATCGCGGCCCGGGACAGGTGCACGTGGTTACGCCCGTAAAGCGAGGTGAACGCGCCGAAGGCGGCGTACACGGACCACTCGGGGTGGCCGGCCGCGAGCACCGCCAGCAGCGGGACGCCGACGCTGATCCCGGCCCGCAGCGCGACCCGGTGGGCGCCCGGCACCGGGCGCAGGTGCAGCAGGCCGCGCAGCGCCGCCCGTACCTGCTCGCTCATCTCCTTCCTTATACCCGCTGGCAGGGACCGACCCCCGGTCAATGGACCAGGCCCCGTCCCTGCTCAGCGGCCGCCGGGCTGCGGCGACCCGGTCGCCCAGGCGTCCCCCATGAGGAAGTCGATCGGTTCGAATTTCACGACCACGATCGGCGGACCGGTGCGGTAGCGGGCGGAGAACTCGGCCTGGGCCCGCTCGAGGTCACCGGTGACCCCGACGGTCACCGCCCGCCCGGTGATGTCCAACGAGAACGACCCGGGGTTGATGTTCCGGCGTTGCCAGTACGCCCGGTCGGCGAGCACCTCGTCCGCGCGGGCACGGATCTCCCGCGCGGAGTACGCCGCATCGTGCACCTCGACGCAGTCGCGGGCGAAGTCGCGCCGCACCCACCGGTCGAACTCGGCGGACGGCTTGCGGTACACCATGATCCGGTCCCGGGGGCTGGCCAGGGCCGCGCCCGCGTACACGGCACCGAACCGCCGGTTGGCCACCGGGTGGAGGCGGTCGTAGACGCCGAAGAGCTTGTTCTGGTTGGCCGGCAGGCCGTGCTCGTCCTCGGCGGCCGCGCCCGGGTCGGCGGTGGCGCACCCGGCGGTGAGCAGGACCCGGCCCGGCGGCGGC
>NZ_JBSGJR010000993.1:0-1089 GCF_053605645.1 Micromonospora sp. NPDC003776 | reverse complement strand
TGAACGTGGGCCCGCGCGCCTGGTAATGCTTCTGATCTGTTGTCGCGGCCCGCGGCGGGCCCCCTCCGCGGGCCTCGACCTTGTTTCACCCCGACCGCACCGCCAGGAGGAGTACGTGACAACCGCCGAGACGCAGCACGCCCGACCCGGTCGGGTCGGTGAGGCGTGGCGTGGGTTCCGCCGCTGGCGGCGGACCCGACCGTTCTGGGGTGGGCTCTTCACCGCGCTGGCCGGCCTGGAGATCTTCGGCACCACGCAGATGAGCTTGAACGGCCTCACCTTCCAGATGGGGCCGACCGGTTTCCTGTCCTGGCTGATCCCGGTCATCCTGGTCGCCTGCGGGATGCTGCTCTGGTTCAGCCCGGCACAGCGCATGTTCTACGCGATCGTCGCGGCGATCACCGCGCTCTACTCGATGATCGGGGTCAACCTCGGCGGGTTCTTCATCGGCCTGCTGCTCGGCATGGTCGGCAGCGCCCTCGGCTTCGCCTGGGTGCCGGCCAGGAAGCCGGCCCCGGCCGGCGAGCCGGTGGTCGAGGCCGGGCCGGCCGACGCGGAGGACGTGGGCCCGGCCGACGACGAGCCGGCCCTCGTGGACGAGTTGCTGCCCCGGCAGCGCGAGGACGAGACGACGGGCGTGCTCACCGACACACTGCCCGAGCCGCGCAACCCGCTGCGGGAGCCGGTCCCCACCGAGGCCGCCGACACCACCCAGGTGCTGCCGGCCGTCGGCCCGGACGGGCCGGAGCGACCCGGGCACCGCGACCCGCGGCTGTACGGCATCCTGCTGGTGGTCGCCAGCGTCTCGGCGGCCGGCCTCTTCGCGCTCCGCGGTGAGCAGCCGGCGCTCGCCGCACCCACCGCCTGCCCGACGGCCACCGCCTCCGCCGTTCCCGAGCCGTCCGCGTCCGGCTCGGCCTCGCCTTCGGCAAGCCCGAGCCCCACGCCCGAGGCGACCTCCGGCGGCAACCTGCTCACCGACATCGTCGACGGCATCACCGGCCTGTTCACCGGCGGCGACTCGAGCAGCGCGCCGTCGCCGACCCCGACCCCGAGCAGCTCGGCCGCGCCGGCCGCCGAGCCCCTGGC
>NZ_JBSGJR010000992.1:0-1101 GCF_053605645.1 Micromonospora sp. NPDC003776 | reverse complement strand
CCGTGCCGCGTCCCGCTCGCCGGCCAGCTCCAGCAGGTGCGCCCGGGCCGCGTACCGGCGGGGGTCGGCGGCGACCCGGCGGTCGGTGGCGAGGGCGTCGAGCAACGCCAGACCGGCGTGCGGCCCGCGGGCCATGGCCACCGCCACGGCGTGGTTGAGCCGGACCACCGGGTTGTCGGCGAGGGTCAGCAGGACCTCGTAGAGGGCGATGATCTGCGGCCAGTCGGTGGCCTCGACGCTGGGCGCCTCGTCGTGCAGGGCGGCGACCGCCGCCTGGAGCTGGTACGGCCCCACGGGGCCGCGGGGCAACGCCGCGGCGACCAGGCGGAGCCCCTCGGCGATCTGCCCGCCCCGCCAGCGGCCACGGTCCTGCTCGGCCATCGGCACCAGCGCCCCGTCCGGGCCGGTGCGGGCCGGGGTACGCGCATCGGTGAGCAGCATCAACGCCAGCAGCCCGACCACCTCGGGGTGGTCGGTGAGCCGGTGCAGCAGCCGGGCCAGCCGGATCGCCTCGGCGCACAGGTCCGCACGGTGCAGGTACGCCCCGGCGGTGCTCGCGTACCCCTCGTTGAAGATCAGGTAGAGCACGTGCAGCACCGCGTCCAGGCGGGCGGCCCGCTCCGGGCCGGCCGGCAGGGCGAACGGCAGGCCGCTGTCCCGGATGCACTGCTTGGCCCGGGTGATCCGCCGGGTCATGGTGTCCTCCGGGACCAGGAAGGCCCGGGCGACCTCGGCGGTGCTCAACCCGCCGACCGCGCGCAGGGTCAGGGCGATCTGCCCGGCCGCCGGCAGCGACGGGTGGCAGCAGAGGAAGAGCAGGATCAGGGAGTCGTCGGCGTCCTCCGGGGGCCGGTCGGCCGGCGCGGCCAGAAACCGGTCCGGCGGGGCCTGCCGGGCGACGGCGTCCTCCCGTCGGCGCCGTGCCTGCTCGGCGCGGAGCAGGTCGGTCAGCCGGCGGGACGCGACCGTGATCAGCCACGCCTTCGGGTCCTCCGGCAGCCCGGTGCCGGGCCAGCGGGTGGCGGCCGTGAGCAGCGCCTCCTGGGTGGCGTCCTCGGCCGTGTCGAAGTGCCCGTACCGGCGCACCAGCGCGCCGAGGAC
>NZ_JBSGJR010000991.1:0-1102 GCF_053605645.1 Micromonospora sp. NPDC003776 | reverse complement strand
GAGGGCCTGGTCACCCGCGAGCGCGATGAGTCCAACCGCGTCCGTGTCATCGTCGAGCTGACCCCTGAGGGGCGCGAGAAGTGGCTCGAGGCGATGCGTATGGCGACCGTCTTCGAGGAGGACCTGCTCCAGGACCTCACCTTCGGGGAGCGCTCGGTACTGGGAGAGGTCCTCACCAGGCTCCTGCGCCGCGTGGAGCACGCCCAGCCCGACGCCGAGGGCCGGCTCTCCGACCTGGACTGACGGGCCGCAGAAAAAATCTTGACAGGGGGGCTTGACCCACCCCTGCCGAGTCCGTAAAGTTCTTCGGGTTGCACGGAGCCGTAACGGTTCTCCCGCAACACCTCGCCGCCTGGAGCGGCACCTCAAACCACCAGTACGACCATCCCCCTGGGATTGGCTTCGGCGCGTCCGAATTCAATTCGAATGGGAGCCGGCAGCCCGATTAGGAACTGCCGGGGATGATCCGCTAGAGTTTGAGACGTCGGAACGGCCCAGCGGGCCGGGAAGACAACCCACTCTGACTGGGAATCAGACGCCGAAAGGATCTGATAGAGTCGGAACCGCCGGAAAGGGAAACGCGAAAGCGAGAACCTGGAAAGCACCGAGGAAATCGGATCGGAAAACGATCTGATAGAGTCGGAAACACCGAAGGGAAGCCCGGAGGAAAGCCCGAGAGGGTGAGTACAAAGGAAGCGACCGTTCCTTGAGAACTCAACAGCGTGCCAAAAATCAACGCCAGATATGTTGATACCCCGTCTCCGGTCATCACGACCGGGACGAGGTTCCTTTGAAATAAACACAGCGAGGACGCTGTGAACCATCGGACTATTCCTCCGATGGTTCCGCTCTCGTGATGTGTGCACCGGATTACCGGTAAACATTCACGGAGAGTTTGATCCTGGCTCAGGACGAACGCTGGCGGCGTGCTTAACACATGCAAGTCGAACGATGAACCACTTCGGTGGGGATTAGTGGCGAACGGGTGAGTAACACGTGGGCAATCTGCCCTTCACTCTGGGACAAGCCCTGGAAACGGGGTCTAATACCGGATAACACTGCGGATCGCATGGTCTGCGGTTAAAAGCTCCGGCGGTGAAGG
>NZ_JBSGJR010000990.1:0-1105 GCF_053605645.1 Micromonospora sp. NPDC003776 | reverse complement strand
GCCCTGGGTCGGCCCCTCCCCCGGGGTGGGCAGCCGCGGGTCGGGCACCTGCGCCGGCCCGGCGGCGCCGAAGGTCGCCTCGGCCCGGGGCCAGCTCACCGCGGTCGGCTCGCCCACGTCGTGCCGGTCGTCGCGGCCGAGCACCCAGCGGGTCGACCCGTCGGCGGCCAGCCGGAGCACCTGTGCCCGGCCGTCGCGGGAGGTGGTCGCCAGTGGCACCCCCAGGTCGGTCCGCGCGCCGGGCGTGGCGTCGGACAGGAGCAGGTTGAGCATCGGCCCGACCAGGCGGTGGAACGAGCCGCGGTCGCGCAGCATCACCCCGTCCGGGACGGCCACCTCCTCGGCGTACGGGTGGCGGGTGCCCGGGGCGTGCGCCATCGCGCCCAGCCGCAGCCAGCCGGACTGCTGGTAGTGGCGCAGCCGTTGGGCGAACCAGGTGGACTGCGCCTCGCCGAGGAAGCCGTACCGGTCCTCCTCCCGGTGGGTGATGGCGATGGTGGAGTTGAGCCCGGCCACCACCACCCGCAGGTCGGGCACCGGGAAGAGGGTCCACGGCTGCTCGCTGTCGAAGATCCGGTCCTCGAGACCCTGGTACAGCTCGTCGAAGAGGCGCGCGTAGTGCCGCCACTTCGGCCAGTACGGCGGCTGCGGGTCGACGTCGTCGGCCTCGCAGGTGGCGAAGTACGCCCGGCTGGCGGCCATGGTGACGTCCCGCGGCCCGGGCACCACCACGAGGCGGTGCGGCTCCAGCCCGAGCAGCACCCGCAGCCCGGTGAGGAAGGTCAGCGCGTCGGAGAACTCCCGGGGGCTGCCCGACTCGGTCAGGTTGCCGGACACCACCAGCAGGTCGGGCCGGGGCACCCCGTCGTTCATCAGCAGGGTGAGGTCACCCATCAGGTGTTCCTGGAGCTCGCCGGGGGTGACCGGCGCGCCGGGCTCGATGACGCCCCGGCCGAAGCGCGGCCCGGCCACCTGGAGCACGGTGAGCGTGCCGCGGGCCACCGGCGCGGCCGCCGCGGCGGGCGGGAACGGCGGCGGGTTGATCGGCGTGAACGGCGTGGTCGGCGAGATCAGCGCGTCCACCTGCTCGAACGCGGCGGTGAAG
>NZ_JBSGJR010000989.1:0-1113 GCF_053605645.1 Micromonospora sp. NPDC003776 | reverse complement strand
GCCTCGGTGGGCTCCGCGCCCGCAGCGACCGCCTGGGCCGCGGCGCTGCGCAGGTGGTCCTCGGCCTCGACGAGGGCCCGCCGCCCGGCCGGGCCGGTGCCGGCCAACCGGTCGAAGAGCCGGTCGAGGTGGGCGTCGATCGGTGACTCGCTCATGCCGTAGCTCCCTGGGTCGGTGCGAGGATCGCGGCCACGCCGCGCACCAGCGCCTGCCATTCCGACTGTTTGGCGGCCAGCGCGGCGACGCCCGGGTCGGTGAGCCGGTAGCAGCGGCGGCGCCGGCCGGGGCCGTCCTGCCAGGCACTGGCCACCAGGCCGGCGCGCTCCAGCCGGTGCAGGGCGGGGTAGACGGTGCCCTCGGGCAGGTCGAAGGTGCCCGCGGAACGCTCCCGCAGCGCCTGGATGAGGGCGTAGCCGTGGGTCGGGCCGGTCCCGCGCAGGGTCGCCAGGATCAGCAGGTCGAGGTGTCCACGCAGGTCCATCGCCATACCTAGAAAGCCTAGGCATAGAGAATCCAGGGGTCAAGGGGGCCGATGGACCCGGAATCGGCCGTTCCTATTGCCGAGGGGCGTCCGGGAGGGACAGGATGACCATGCGCGCCGGAAACACACCCGTAACCTGCGTGCAGCTGGTCTCTGTCACGAGGAAGTGGGAGTCAGTCATGAGCGACGTGTCGACGGCACTGGGTGTGCGTCTGTACCCGGACCTGGTCGAACGGGGCGGGCTCGCTCCCGCGCTCGCCGACGCGGCCGCCCGGCACGGCCTCGATCTCGGGTCGGTGACCGCCCCCGACCACGGGCGCGCCCGGTTCACCTGCGCCGAGGTCAGCTCCCCGCAGGGCGTCGTCTGCGTCGGGCTCGGCTCCCAGGCCCGCTACTTCATGATCGACCTGCGGGTGGCCGGCGAGGTCCAGGCCCGCGGCGACGCCACCGACCTGCTCCAGGTGGCGCAGGTGGCCGCCGCCTGGCGGGCCGGCGCTACCGTCGCCGACCTGACCGCGCGGTTCCCCTTCATGGAGGAGATGAAGCGCTACCCGGTCGCCCAGGCCGGCTGACCCGCCCGCTGCCCCACCGTCTTCACGTCGGCGAGGTGGTGGTGTCCTCCCCTTGAGGAC
>NZ_JBSGJR010000988.1:0-1116 GCF_053605645.1 Micromonospora sp. NPDC003776 | reverse complement strand
GGACGGGCGACCCGCCGCCGCCGGCACCGACCGCACAGGCCACGCGGCCCCGGGCCCCGCGGCCGCACGGCACGGACGGCGGCGGCAGCACCTCCACCTCGAAGCCGGCGCGGGCGAACACCTCGATCGCCCGGTGCTCGGCGGGGCCGAGCGCGGCCGCCGGCGAGCCGGTGTCGAGCAGCGCGGTCACCAGGCAGCCGGAGCAGCCGGCGCCGCGGATCCCGCAGGTGTCGCAGTCGATGAGCATCAACGCCTCCTGACGCGTCGCCGGTGGCGGTCCGGCGAAGGACCCACCACCGTCGGTCACCACGAGGCTAGGCGAGGGGTGTGACAGAACCGGACAACGAGGCAGGACCCGCCGCCAACCCGATCATCCGGCCCCCACCTCGCCGAAGTGGCGCGATCCGAACGCCCTCGACCCCGCCACCGCGCCGACCGGGCGCGGCCCGGCCGTCAGGAGCGGGCGAGCCGGCGGAGCAGGGAATCGGCGCCGAGCGGGTACGCCCCGTGGCGGCGTACCCCGTCGGCGACCTCGCGGTCGGAGGAGACCACGACCACCGGCCGCCCGGCGGGCTCGGCCCGGACCAACCGGCGGATCAGCTCGTCGGCGGTCTCCCCCTTGCGGGAGAAGAGCACCCGCACGCCGCGCGGCGCGGGCGGCAGCCCGTGGATCCGCTCGGCGCCGTCGAAGACCACGGTGACCTCGTCCCCGGTCTGCGCGGCGATCCCGCCCAGCCCACTGATCAGCCGCGTGCGCTGCTGCTCCAGCGACATCTCGCCGAAACCCCGCTTGGTGACGTTGTAGCCGTCCACGACGAGGTGCGCCTTGGGCAGGGCGAGGAGCTGGTCCAGCCGGGCCGGGTCGTCGGTGTCCCGGGCGCGGGCGGCCGCGCCGGCCTGGGTGGTGGCCGCCTGATCGGCGAAGGCGTCCGCCACGAAGTCGGCGGGCATCCGGTCGACCGGGTCGAGGGCCAGCTCGCGGCGGAGCCCGACGGCGGCCTGGCCGATGGTCTCCAGCAGCAGCCACAGCTTGGCGTCGTCGACCGAGCGGGCCTCCTTGGCGCTGGCCCGGGCCATGCCCGCCGCGGCCTCCGCCTCCGCCAGGCGGGCCCGGGC
>NZ_JBSGJR010000987.1:0-1117 GCF_053605645.1 Micromonospora sp. NPDC003776 | reverse complement strand
CGGGCGCGCTGGCGCGGGCGGCGGAGCTGCTGCGGCGGCATCCGCGTACCGGGCTGCTGACCGGGGAGGTGCGGGTCGGCCCGCAGGAACGGCGGGATCCGGTCTCCGCCGCCCAGGCCCGCGCCCCGCTGGGCACGGCGCCGGGCGCGCCCGGCCCCACCGTGCTGGGCTTCCTGGCCTGCGCGGTGGTGCTGCGCCGCGCCGCGTACCAGCAGGTCGGCGGCTTCGCCGAACGGCTCGGCACGTACGGCGAGGAGGCGCTGCTGGCGATGGACCTGGCCGCCGCCGGCTGGCAGCTCGCGTACGTGCCGGAGCTGGTGGCCCACCACCTGCCGGCGCCGGACGGGCGGGACCCGCTGGCCCGGCAGCGGGTCGAGGCGCGCAACCGGGTGCTGACCGCGGCGCTGCGCCGCCCGGCGTCGGTGGTGCGGAGGGCGGTGGCGCAGGCCTGGCGGGATCCGGCCGGGCGGGCGGGGGTCTACGACGCGGCCCGGGAGCTGGGCTGGGTGCTGCGGCAACGGCGCCGCCTCCCGGCCGCCGTGGAGGCGGCGCTCAGCACCGTCGCCGGGCTCGACCCGGCATCCGGGTCACCGGCCGCGCCGTCGCTGGCCGGCTGAGCTGGTTATCGTGTGCGGGCAGCTGACCCGCGGCCGGCGAGGAGCACCGATTGACCAGCAACGCGCCCGTTCGGGTCTGGCACCGGCCGATGCGCGCCCGCCGCCCCGACGAGGCGCACCGCACCGCGACCCCGCTGGAGCTCTTCTTCGACCTCTGTTTCGTGGTCGCCGTGGCCCAGGCGGCCGGCGGCCTGCATCACGACCTCGCGGCCGGGCACCTCGGGCACGCCCTGACCAGCTACCTGACGGTGTTCTTCGCGATCTGGTGGGCGTGGATGAACTTCACCTGGTTCGCCTCCGCGTACGACACCGAGGACGACGTGTACCGGCTGACCACCCTGGTGCAGATCACCGGGGCGCTGGTGCTCGCCGCCGGGGTGCCCCGCGCGTTCACCGAGGCCGACTTCGCCACCATCACCGTCGGGTACGTGGTGATGCGGCTCGCCACGGTGGCGAACTGGCTGCGCGCCGCGGCCGGGGACGCGGCGCACCGCCGGACC
>NZ_JBSGJR010000986.1:0-1125 GCF_053605645.1 Micromonospora sp. NPDC003776 | reverse complement strand
CGCCGCGGCTGCGCGATCACCACCCGACCGGCCACCTCGTCGGCGACCGCCAGCGGGGCCAGCGTGGTCTTGCCGGTGCCGGGTGGCGCCACCAGGACCGCCGTGCCGGCGCCGTGCAGCGCCCCGACCAGCGCCGGCAGCACGGGCCGGACCGGCAGGTCGAGGGGTACGTCGGAGAGCACGGACCAACTCTCGCACCCGCCCCCCGGGGCGGGCGGCGGGCCCCTGTTCCGCTTTTCACATTGACCGTCACCGTTCGGCGGCGGAGGGTGACGGGATGGCGATGATGGCGTACGACGACCGGGCCGCCGACGCCTTCGCGGCCGCCCGGCACCTGCCCCCGGACGGCCTGGCGAGCTGGCGGGACGCGGTCGCCCGGCACCTGCCGGTCCGGCCCGGCGCCCGGGTGCTCGACCTCGGGGCGGGCACCGGTGCCTGGGCCGACGCCTTCCGGTCCTGGTACGACGTCCAGGTGGTGGCGGTGGAGCCGGCGGCGGCCATGCGCGCCCGCTCGGTGTACCCGGGAATGGTGGCCGGCCGGGCGGAGGCCCTGCCGCTCGCGGCGGCCGAGCTGGACGGCGCGTGGCTGTCGACCGTGGTGCACCACCTGCCGGACCTGCCGGCGGTCGCCGCCGAGCTGCGGCGTGTGCTGCGGCCCGGCGCGCCGGTGCTGATCCGGTCGGTCTTCGCCGGGCGCGGCGGTGGCGTCACGCTGTTCCGCTGGTTCCCCGAGGCGCTGCGGGTGCTCGACGGCTATCCGTCGGTGGCCGAGGTCTGCGCCGCGTTCGAGCCGGCCGGCTTCGCCCCGGTGGCGCTGACGCCCGTGCCGCAGGTCAGCGCCCGGTCACTGCGGGACGCGGCGAACGGGCTGCGCCGGGCGGCGCACACCCCGCTGGCCCTGCTCGACGACGCCGACTACGACCGCGGCCTGGGCCGATTGCGGGCCGCCGCCCGGCGGACGCCGCACGCCCCGGTGGTCGACGTGCTGGATCTGCTGGTGCTGCGCTGACGCAGCGCTGAACCCGAGGTGCTGGGCTGACGCAGCGCAGAGGCGGAACGGCCCGGTCGGTGAACCACCGACCGGGCCCGCGTGGACATGACGATGGCCGGGCCCGCCGACCCGGC
>NZ_JBSGJR010000985.1:0-1125 GCF_053605645.1 Micromonospora sp. NPDC003776 | reverse complement strand
GCCCTTGGGGCAGCGGCGGTCCGCCGGCCGGCGGCGCCGGCGGCGAGGGGACGGGCGGTGACTCTCCGTAGGAGCGCAGGGGTCATCGACCGCCGGCACTGTTTCGGGTCGGCTCGCTAATACGTATTAGCATCGACGTTTCTCGAATGCTGCGCCCCGAGACGCTCTCCTGTCAAGAGGCCACCGCGATCGGGCGGCCAGACGCGCGCCCGCGGCGACCCGGTCGCCGCTAATCCGCATTACTACTGGAAGTTCATCAACAGGAAATCTTCGTCACCCTCTTGACATGTGGCGGCCCAGGGCGCGAGGCTCCTCTCCAACGCCGAGCGCTAATACGCATTAGCCGCCCCGGAAGGACCTGACGTGACCCCTCCACTCAGACGCGTCACCCAACGTGACATCGCCCGGATGGCCGGTGTCAGTCAGGCGACCGTGTCACTGGTGCTCAACAACCGGACCGACGCGGACGTGCGCATCGCCCCGGAGACCCGGGACCGGGTGTTGCGGGTCATCGCCGAGACCGGCTACGCAGCCGACCCGGTGGCCCGCCGCCTCGCCTCGCGATTCAACCGGATCATCGGCGTCTTCACCTACGAGCCCGCCTTCCCCAGCGGCAGCCGGGACTTCTTCCACCCGTTCCTGCTCGGCATCGAGGAGTACGCCGAGCGGGTCGGCTGCGACCTGCTGCTGTTCACCAGCGCGCCGGTGGTCGACGGCCGGCGGCGCATCTTCCACCAGGACAACCGACTGCGCCTGGCCGACGGGTGCATCCTGCTCGGACGCGAGATCGACGGGGCGGAGCTGCACCGGCTCAACCGCGACGGTTTCCCGTACGTCGCCGTCGGGCGCCGCGACGACGCGGGCGGGCCGGTGCCCTACGTCGGCGCCGACTACGCCGCCGCGGTGGCCCGGCTCGTCGAGCTGGCGCTGCGACACGGTCACCGGCGCCTGACGTACGTCGGCATGGGCATGACCGCCGAGTCCTCCCAGGACCGGCGCCGTGGTTTCCTCGCCGCCGCGACCACCGCGGAGAGCGCCCGCCAGGTGACCGCGGCGGCCGGCGCAGCCGACGCGGCCCTCGACGACCTGCTGACCGACGGCAGCACGGTCGCGTTCGTGGAGGAC
>NZ_JBSGJR010000984.1:0-1135 GCF_053605645.1 Micromonospora sp. NPDC003776 | reverse complement strand
GTCAGCGTGGTACGCGGGCTGCGCGTGGTGACGCTGGACAGCCTCGTGCCGGGTGCGGTGCACGGCCTGCTCGGTGACCGGCAGCTGCGCTGGCTGCGCGGGATGCTGGCCCGCCCGGCCGAGGCCGGCACGGTGCTGGTGCTGCACCACCCGCCGGTCGCGCTGCCGTCGTCACCGCTGATGGCCTCGGTGAACCTGCGCGACGCCGCGCGGCTCGCCGACGTGGTCGCGGGCACCGACGTGCGGGCGATCCTCTGCGGCCACTACCACCTGCAGCTGTCCGGCTCGCTGGCCGGCGTGCCCGTGTGGGTCGCCCCCGGCGTGGTGACCCGCATCGACCTGACCGCGCCACCGGCGCTGGAGCGGGCGGTGACGGGCGCCGGCGCGAGCGTCGTCGACCTCGGCGGCCCGGGTTCGCCGATGTTCCACACCCTGCACGGCCGGGATCCGCGGGCCGGGCGGCAGGTCTATCTGGTCGACGCGGTGTCGGGGGCGGACGTGCCGGCGGAGTGAGCTCAGGCGCGCGGGCCGAGGTCGCCGGAGCGGTAGTGCCGGCGGCAGAGCACCTGGTAGCGCACGTCGGCGCTGTCGACGGTGTCGCCGATGACGACCTGTTCGCCCTCGCGGACCACCCGGCCGTCGACGACCCGGGCGTTGAGCAGCCCTTCCCGGCCGCACCAGCAGAGCACCTCGACCTGGATGCGGGCCACCTCGTCGGCGAGTTCGAACAGCCGCTGCGCGGCCGGGAACAGGCAGGAGCGGAAGTCGGTGGCCAGGCCGAAGGCGTACACGTCGACGTCGTAGTTGTCGACCAGGTCGGCCATCTGCTCGATGTGCTCCAGGTTGTAGAAGGACGCCTCGTCGCAGATCAGGTAGTCGACGCGTACCCCCTCGGCCCACGCGTCGCGGACCAGGTCGCGCAGGTCGAGCGCGTCGGTGACCTCGATGGCCGAGTGGGCCAGCCCGATGCGGGTGGTGACCTGCGGGCCGAGCGAGCGGTCGATGCGGGTGGTGACCAGTCCGCGGCGGCCCTGCCGGGGTCCAGGGGGCGATGAACTCGCTCAACCCGGTGCACCGGATCTCCACCCAGCTGCTCGACGTGATCAAGGCGCACGAACCGCGGAGCACGGCGGCG
>NZ_JBSGJR010000983.1:0-1139 GCF_053605645.1 Micromonospora sp. NPDC003776 | reverse complement strand
TGACCCGGCCGGCGCCGGCTGGCCGGGTGGCCCCCACGGTCCGGCGGGGGGATACGGGCCGAGCGGCGACCAGGGTCCGCCGGGCGCGACCGGCGGCGGGGCGTACCCCATGCTGGCGCCCTCCGGCGGTGCGCTCGGCCCCTCGTCGGCTCCGGCCCCCGGCGCCGCCCACGGGCTGGCCGGCTCGGCGTGGGACGCGGACCCGGCCTCGTCCGGTCCGGTGACGGACCGGGTCGGGTCGCCGCCCGGCGAAGGGGCCGGTTCCGTCACGGGATCCTCCTGTCGACGTGGCTCACCCGCCGCGTGGCGGACACCGGCCAGGCTACCGTCGCGGGTCCCGCCGGCGGGGTCGGGCGCGGCCCGCTCCCCCGCCCGGTCAGTCGATGTTCGGGGCGTAGTCGTGGCCGAAGGGGGCGTCGGCCAACCGGACCACCCCGATCACCACCGCCGCCACCACGGCGAACGCCGCCAGCACCAGGCCGACCCACGCCAGCCGCTCCCCCCGGCGCAGCCGGTCGCCGCCGGTGAGGAAGCCACCCGAGGCGTACGCCTCCCGGCGGGCCTGCCGGGCCAGCGTCAGGGCGATCGTCGAGGGCACCACCCCGCCGATGAAGAACCCGGTCAGCGCGCCGATCAGCCCGAGGGCGAAGACCGCGGGGGCCTTGGTCGCGCGGACCGGCTCTGGGTCGAGCGGTTGGCGCGGCGCGGGCGGCGCGACGGGCACCTGCCCGGGCACGGTCGTCATGTCCACCATCATGCCCCGACCGGGCCGGGTCCGGTCCCGCCGCCGTCCGGACCGCCGGGACCGCGTACCGCCGGGCGCCGAACAGCAGCAGCGCGGCGACCGCCACCACGGCGGCCTCGGTGAGCAGCAGGACCCGGTAGTCGAGCACCCCGATCAGGTACGCCCCGAGCGCGATCGAGGCGGTCTGCGGGACGGTCGTGGTCACCTCGAAGCCGGCGTACACCCGGCCCTGGAGCCGGTCCGGGGTGCTGCGCTGGAGCAGGGTGAGCAGGGCGATCGCCATCACGGTGAGCCCGCCCCCGGCGGCGACCCGGCCGAGCAGGACCGCGCCGAGCAGCGGGGTGGCGGCCAGCGCCGCGCCGGTGGCCCAGGCGAGGAACGCGGCGGCGGCGAC
>NZ_JBSGJR010000982.1:0-1148 GCF_053605645.1 Micromonospora sp. NPDC003776 | reverse complement strand
CGCCGCGCGGGCGCTCGGGCTCGCCGACCGGAGCGCCGAACTGTTCGGCGGCGCCCCGGCCGCCGACGAGGGGACGGCGCTGCGCGACGCACGACGCGCCATGAACACTGCACTGTGGCCGGCGACCTGGGGATACTTCCTGGAGCACATGTTCGCCCCGGCGGTAGCGCCGGACACGATCGAACCGGTCCGCCAGCACTTCGTCGACTGGGTACGCGGCGCCGGGTCCCAGCCCGTGCTGCGCCTCGGGCAGCAGCCGTACGGCCTGCTGCCGGTGCTGCCGCTGGACCACTGGGCGGCCGCCGACGAGCCGCCCGCGGTCACCGGGCTGGCCGGCCTGCTCCGCGACTCGCTCCGGCCCGTCTGGACCGCCTCCGTCGCCGCCGTACCCCGACTCAGCGACCGGCCGGACACCGCCGACCCGGACACCCCCCACGAGAACCCGCTGCTCACGGTGCTGTCGCTGCAACCGACCTCGGTCAGCTTCCGGGGCCGCAGCGTGCTGGACATGTCATTCGTGGACGCGGCCTGGCGGTTCATCCGCAACACCCTCGACGACCAGCAGAAACTCAGCGACGCGTGGCGCACCGAGCAGGCCACGCTCGCCCGCGCCGCCCTGGACGCGCACGGGCTGGCCGGCGTCCACCCGAACCTGGCCCGCACCGTCTTCGCCTCCAACTACTTCCCGGTGCCGTTCCCGCTGGTCCAGGGCGCCGGATCACGGTCCGAGCCGCTGGCCGTCGACTGGCTCAGCCTGTTGCGCGACGCCGGATGGCAGGACCTGCGCGACGACGGGTTCCCACTGGCCGAGCGCCCCCTGCTGTACCTGCTGCTGCGCCACTCGCTGCTGGTGGCGTACCTATTCGCGGCCGGGGCGATGCCGCCCGCCGACCCATGGCGCGGCGGCGAGACGATCATGTACGGGATCGACGAGATCGACGACAACCTGGACGCGCCGCGACCACGGATGGTCTGGGAGCGGCTGACCGCCACGGCGTCGACCGGCCAGGCCAAGGGCGACCTGCTGGACGCCGCGCCGGCCGGGCCGCTGGCCGACGTCCGCGCCGCCGTCGACGCGCTCATCGGCGCGCCCGTACGGGTGCTCGAGCAGGCCGCGGCCGAGACGCTCGACCTGTCGTCGCACCGGC
>NZ_JBSGJR010000981.1:0-1154 GCF_053605645.1 Micromonospora sp. NPDC003776 | reverse complement strand
GAGCGGAGTCACCGCGCGGGCCGGCGCGTCCGGGCGCAGCTTCACCGCGTCGGCGAGCGTGCTGGCCCGCTCGACGTGCTCGGCGACGAAGTCGTCCCGGGCGGCCTCGGTGAACCCGCCGGGCAGCGTGGCCGCGCCGTCGGCGCTCTCCGGGGCGGCCCACCGGGCCAGCGCGGCGTGCCGCTCGGCCAGCTCGGCCTTGCTCACCCCGGCGTACGCGGCCTCCCGCATCAGCGGCGTGGCGAACGCGAAGCCCGCCCGGGTGCGATGCAGCATCCGGCGTTGCAGCAGCTCCTCCACGGCCCGGTCCAGCTCCACCGCGGCCACCGCCGAGGGCCGGCCGGCCAGCCCCACGCGCTGCTCGCGGAGCGCCTCCAAGGCGCCGGTGGGCACCGTGTCACCGACCACCGCCGCGTCCCGCAGCACCGAGCGGGCGTCGGGCGGCAGCGCGTCGATCCGCGCGGCGAGCACGGCGGCCAGGTCGCGGGAGAGCAGCCGGCTGCCCAGCGAGCCGGGGGTGAGCCGCCAGCCGACGTTGGCGTCCCGCCCCGGCCCGGCGGTCAGCGCGCCGCGCTCCATCAGCAGGGTGACCAGCTCGGCCAGGTAGAACGGGTTGCCCTGCGCGGTGGCGAGGAGCCGATCGGCGTCGGCCTGCGGCAGCTTGCCGCCGGCCAGGTAGCTGGTGAGCAGCCGGGAGGCGTCCGCGCCGCGCAACGGCGGCAACGCGTGCACCTCGGCGTCCGCGACCCGGGTCAGCGCCCCCGCCGTACGCACCAGCTCCGGGCGGCCAAGCAGCAGCACCAGCACCGGCCCGCTGAGCCGGTTGAGGGTCAGCCCGAGCGCGTTGATCGTCTCGGTGGTGGCGTCGTGCAGGTCGTCCACGACGATCACCAGCGGCGCCTCCACGGCGAGCGCGCTGAGCAGATCGGCGACGGCGTTCGGCACGGCCTCCGCGTCCGGCGGCGGGGAGGCCGGGTTCCACTCCCCGTTCTCCGCCACGGCGGGGAGTTCCGCGTAACCGAGGAGCGCCAGGAGCTGGTCGACGGCGATCGGTGGAAGGTCGGCGGAGAGCCGGCCGAGACGCTGGCCGAGCCGGCGCAGCCGTTCCTCGACGGCCGGCCGGGTGAGCGCGGTGGCCGGGTCGTTGGGCAGGC
>NZ_JBSGJR010000980.1:0-1158 GCF_053605645.1 Micromonospora sp. NPDC003776 | reverse complement strand
ACGGCGTGCGCGGCCGCCCACCGCTCGGCCAGCCGCTCGGGCTCGCCGGCGTCCAGGCAGACCTGAAGGCCCGCCGTGCTGTACATCATGGCCCGGCCCGCCGGCCCGCGCCGGTCGAAGACGCAGCGCATCGCCTGGTAGCGCGGGGTTTCGACGACCGGGCGGGGCGGCCGCCAGGGGTCCATCCCGGTGCCGCCGAGCACGAGGCCGGCGGCGTCCAGTGCGGCGCTCAGCTCGGCGATGTCGGCCGTGGTGGCCCGGATCAGCGCGGCGACCGACGGTCGCGGCGCGGAGGAGATCTCCACCTGCCCGCCGGGCTCCACGGTCACGGCGCCGCCGTGCCGGAGCCCTTCGGCGGGGCTCGTCGGGTCGATGGTCGGGGGGCTGTGTCGCCCCAGGGCCCGGCGCAGTCGCTCACGGTCGACCGGGCGGGTCGGGTCCGCGGCGTCGTGCACGGTCCATTCCAGCTCGACGCCGGTCAGCGTGGGCGGGCCGGTCTTGAAGCAGATCCTGGCGATGTGCCCGGCGGCCGAGGCCTCGTCCCGCAGGACGGTGGTCCGGTCCAACTCGGGTGACATCACCAAGAGACGGCTCCTCTCCCCCCGGGGGTGGCGACGGCTCCGTCGCCCCGGACGCCGGCACGGTCACCGGCGGTCGTCCGCAACCCCACCATCTTCTGTCTAGCAGACGGAATCCGCGCGCCCGGGGAGATGAATTTTTGTCCGGAATCCGGTTGCGCCGGGGCGGGTCAGCGGGCGGTGCTCGGCCTGCCGGTGGAGTGGGCCGGCGTGGCCGGGTTCTCGGCCGCGGGCGACCGGGTGGTCCGGGCGCTGGGCGAAGCCTTCGGGCCGGGCTCCGGCGCCAGCCGGGTGCAGTACGCCTCGACCTGGCCGGCACCGCCCGCCGCGGCGACCAGGTCGGCGAAGGCGGCCGACTCCAGCGCCTTGGCCCGCTGTCCGGCGGGCTTGGCCAGGTACGCCCGGCACAGGCCGGTGAGCTGCTCGACGGTGGCCGGCCGGCCCGCTCCACCCGTTCGCTCCGGGGTCGGCGGCGCGGCGGGGCCCGAGGTGCCCGGGCTCGGCGTACCCTGCTGCGACTGCGACGGGGAGCCGGTGCCGGCCGCGCCGGTGGTGCCCGCCGTGCTCGGCACGGGCGGCG
>NZ_JBSGJR010000979.1:0-1159 GCF_053605645.1 Micromonospora sp. NPDC003776 | reverse complement strand
GGCGCCCGCGGCGAAGAGCGCGTCCCACACGGCGAGCGCGTGCTCGGCCGGGGCGACCAGCTCGTACCCCAGCTCGCCGGTGTAGCCGGTGCGGCACACGGTCAGCGCCACGCCGTCGAGGGTGGCGGCCGAGAAGCTCATGTAGTCGTGGTCCGTGGGCAGGCCGAGCGCGCCGAGCAGCTCCGCCGAGCGCGGCCCCTGGACCGCGAGCACCGCGTACCCCTCGTGCTCGTCGGTGACCTCCACCCCGGCCGGCGCGGCGGCACGCAGGCGGCGGACCACCTCGGCGGTGTTCGCCGCGTTCGGGATGAGGAAGACGTGGTCGTCGGCGTGCAGGTAGGCGATGATGTCGTCCACCACGCCGCCGGTGGCGTCGTCGCAGCAGAGCGTGTACTGCGCCTTGCCCGGCCCGATCCGGCCGAGGTCGTTGCTGAGGCAGGCGTTGACGAAGTCCGCGGCGCCCGGCCCGGTGATCCGGGCCTTGCCCAGGTGCGAGACGTCGAAGACGCCCACCCCGGTACGGACCGCCGTGTGCTCCTTGAGCACGCCGCCGCCGGCGTACTCCAGCGGCATCTCCCAACCCCCGAACGGGGCGAACTTGGCGCCGAGCGCGGCGTGCCGCTCGTGCAGGGGGGAACGACGTAGCCGGGTCGCGGCGGCGTCGGAGGTCACCTCGGTCATGGGTGGCAACTTACCGCCACCTCAGCGCCTGGTTAGCATCGGCGGGACCCCGTCCGAGCCCATCGGCGGGACAGCAACGCGTCCGGCGGGTAGGTTGCCGCCGGAGACCTTCATCGCCGGTACGCGACGCCGCGGCCGGCCCGGCCCGCCCGGAGTAGCTTTCGTGACATCGCCCCGCACCACCCTCAGCCTGGTCGACACCGACCCCGCCGAACTCGCCGTCGACGCGATCGTGATCGGCGTGCACAGCCAGACCGCCGAGCAGGAGTCCGGCTCACCCGCCGGCGCCCTGCTGCTGGCCAGCGGCGCGGAGAGCATCGCCGCCGCGTTCGACGGCAAGCTGACCGAGACGTTGGCCCTGCTCGGCGCGACCGGCGGCGCCGGTGAGGTGATCAAGCTGGCCACGCTGGGCACGGTCACCGCGCCCGTGGTCGCCGCCGTCGGCCTCGGTCCCGAGCCGACCGGCGCCGCCCCGGCC
>NZ_JBSGJR010000978.1:0-1164 GCF_053605645.1 Micromonospora sp. NPDC003776 | reverse complement strand
CCACGCCGGCCTCCGGCTCGGGGCCGGCGGGCTCCCGGTGGGCGTGCCGCCCGGAGCGCAGCGCGCCGACCAGGCCCAGCAGTCCGATCAGGACCAGCGCGCCGGCCAGGAACCAGCCGACCGGCGGCAGGGTGAGGCCGAGGATCCGGGCGAGCAGCCACCAGACCGCGAGGGCCAGGAAGGCCAGCCCGAAGGCGAACGACACGAGGTCGGTGCGGTGGGCCTTCATCGGGTCACCTCCAGGTCTCCGGCGTTCACCCGGATGATCAGCCGCAGGGTGCCGCCGCCGGGGCCGTCCGCGCCGAGGTCGGTGGTCTCCCACCCCCGGCGGTTCAGGCCGCCCGCGCGCCGGCCGAACACCGAGGCGTCGCCCGCGTTCACGTCCGCCACCGTGGTGACGTCCACGTTCGGCGGTACGACCACCGTGGCCTTGCCGAGGTTGACCACCATGGTCACCTGGGTGTCCTTCTTGTCGAAGTCGACCGCGCGCAGGTCGAGCACGCTGTCGCCGAAGTTGTTCTCGTACCGGTCGGCGAGGTCGCGGTAGCTGAGCGGGGCCCAGGTCACGTCGCCGTCGATGCCGCGTACCCGGTCGTAGGACTCGGCGACGGTGGCGATGCCGAGCGCCGCGGCGGTCACCAGGCCGAGCGCGATCAGCCACCGGGCCCGGCCGAACCAGGTGCCGACCAGCAGCCCGAGCCCGATGGTGGCCAGCGCCGCCGCGAAGTAGCCGGCCGCTCCGACGGAGAAGACGTCGAGCAGGTCGAGCACGGCCACCGCGCCCAGCGCCAGGAAGATCAGCGAGAAGGTCGCCGCACCGAGGGCGGAGCGTTCCTTCGGCCGCTTGGGCGGCCGGGCCGGTCGGGCCGGCGCGGGAGCCGGCGGGTAGGGCCCGGCGTACGGGCCGTGCGGCGCGAACGGCGGCCGGTAGCCGCCCGGCGGCGGCGCGCCGACCGGCGCCGGGGGTGGCACGGAGACCGGCTCGCCCAGCGGAGCCCCCGTCGTCGGCCCGCCCGGCCAGGGCGGCGCGGCGTGCCCCGTCCAGATCTCGCCGGGCCGGCCGGGGGCACCGACCTCGGCCGGGTACCCGGCCGGCTGCTTCTGCGCCGCCTGGTACCGCGAGGCCATCCCGTCGTTGTACGCGGCCTTCTGCTTGTACATCAG
>NZ_JBSGJR010000977.1:0-1166 GCF_053605645.1 Micromonospora sp. NPDC003776 | reverse complement strand
GCAGCTTCGGGTCGGCGCCGACGGTGCGCCCGTCGGTGTTCAGCACCGCGACCGGCAGCCCCCGGGTGGCCTGGGCGACCAGCCGGGCCCGGTGCTCGGCCACCTCG
Source organism: Micromonospora sp. NPDC003776 (assembly GCF_053605645.1). NCBI lineage: Bacteria > Bacillati > Actinomycetota > Actinomycetes > Micromonosporales > Micromonosporaceae > Micromonospora > Micromonospora sp. NPDC003776. The sequence continues at coordinate 1,059 of NZ_JBSGJR010000977.1, read as the reverse complement.
ACGGCGGTGAGCCGGGCGCCCCGCTGCGCGGCCAGGGCGCCGAGCAGGCCGGCCTTGCCGCCCGGACCGGCGCACAGGTCCAGCCAGCGGCCGTCCGGGCCGTCCAGCGGCGCGACCGCGAGGGCGTTCGCCACCAGCTGGGAGCCCTCGTCCTGGACGTGGGCGCGCCCCTGCGCCACCGCCGACAGCTCGCCGGGCGCGCCGCCGGAGAGGTAGACCGCGTACGGCGAGAAGGCGCCCGGCGCCCCGCCGACCTCGTCGGCCAGCTCGACCGGATCGGCCAGCCCCGGCCGGGCGCAGAGGTGCACCGGCGGCCGCTCGTTGTCCTCGATCAGCAGCCGGGTCGTCTCGCCCAGGTCGCCGCCGAGCGCGTCGGCGAAGGCCCGCACGATCCACTGCGGATGGCTGTACGCCAGCGCCAGGTGCCCGATCGGGTCGGTCTCGACCGACGGGGCGAGCTTCGCCACCCAGCCGTCGGAGTCCCGGCCGGCCACCTCGCGCAGCACCGCGTTGGCGAAGCCGGTGGCGCCCGGGCCGACGGCCCGGACCAGGTCCACCGTCGAGGAGACCGCCGCGTGCGCCGGCACCCGGGTGTGCAACAGCTGGTACGCCCCGAGTCGCAGCGCGTCCCGCACCGGCGGGTCGATCCGCTGCACGTCCCGCCCGGCCGCGTCGGTGATGATCGCGTCCAGCGTGCCGGTGTGCCGCAGCGTGCCGTAGGTCAGCTCGGTGGCGAAGGCGGCGTCCCGGCCGCTCAGCCCCTCGTCCCGCAGCATCGCCGGCAGCACCAGGTTGGCGTACGCGTCGTCCCGGTGCACCGCGGCGATCGCCTGGTACGCCACGTGCCTGGGCAGGTCGACGGCGGGCCGCGCCGGCCGCCAGCCGCCGCCGAAGCGCCCCTCCCGCGCCGGCCGACCGGAGCGCTCGGCCCGGTCCCCGCCGACGGGTCCGCGGACCGCACGGGACCGCTCACCGCCGCGGCCGGCGTCCTCCGCGCGGGGGCCGGACCCGTACCGCGAGCCGCGCTCGCCGTCCCGGGGCCGCCCGGCGTCGTGGCGC
>NZ_JBSGJR010000976.1:0-1170 GCF_053605645.1 Micromonospora sp. NPDC003776 | reverse complement strand
GTCGGCCCATGACGGGGCACGGGCGCTGTGCAAGCGCGAGCCGAAGATCGACATCCGGCTACTGCAGGAACGCCCCCAGCGGCGACAGCAGCAGCCGGCCGAGCAGCGCGGCGTTGTCGTCCAGCCGCGTCCGCTCACACTCACGGGCGTCCGGGTCGTGCCGGCAGCGCCAGATCTTCTGCGCATTGCGCCAGGCCACGTTCCGGGTGTACTCCACCAGTTCGCCCTGGTACCAGTCGTCGATGTCGCCGTTGACCATGTCGATCATGAGCTGCCAGTGGTCCAGGTAGCCCCGGCGCAGCTCGGGGATCCGCTCGGCGAAGATCTTGTTGATCTCCAGGTAGTCGCGGTGCTGGTCGCTGCCGTCCACCGGCTCGGACTCCAGGCTCTCCAGCGTGGTCACCAGCGCGAACGGCAGGTCGTAGTTGATGTGGGCGTTCACCCCGGCGGCGGCCGACGGCAGCGGCCGGGCGTCCGGGCCGCGCATCCGCTTGAACAGGCAGGACCACGCCTTCGGCGTGCTCGGGCTGGACTCGGTCCAGAAGCGCAACGCGTCGAAGTAGCGAGCCGCGAACTCCACGTCCAGCCGGGCGAGGAAGACCGGGTCGACGAACCGGTCGTCGTAGAGGCCGTCGAGCACCGTGCTGGTGATGACCAGGTAGAGCTTGTTGAAGTCGGCCAGCGGGCAGCTCGCCTCCAGCGGAGGCAGCCGGACCAGCAGGTCCTGCAGCTTGGTGAGATGGTCGACGACCGCCGGCACGTCGGCGGGGTGGTCGGCGAGCAAGCCGATGATGTCCTCGTGCACAGGACCCCAGACCGGTTCGGTCATCTCTCCTCCACAACGGCCGGCGCGCTCTCCCCATAGGCGCGGCGGCCTCGGACAGCCTTCCAGCCGGCGTACCCAGGGCGGATCAGTAGAACGACGTATTCCCGCGGCGGGGTCTAGTCCGGACGGTGACGCAGGAAGATCGCGCTGGCCTGGACCCGGGTGCGGACCTGGAGCTTGTCGAAGATGTGCGACACGTGCACCCCGATGGTCCGCTCGCTGATGAACAGCCGCTGGCCGATCTCCTTGTTGGTCAACCCCTCCGCGACCGCGGCGAGCACCTCCCGCTCCCGGGCGGTCAGCGCGGCCAACTCGTCCACCGTCGGCGCGTCGGCCGGCGCGGC
>NZ_JBSGJR010000975.1:0-1177 GCF_053605645.1 Micromonospora sp. NPDC003776 | reverse complement strand
TGCGCCCCGGCGCCGAGGCAGGCGGCGGCGGCCACCAGCCAGGCCGGCGGGGCGGGCGCGCCCGGCCGGGCCAGCACCACGAAGGCCGGCAGCGCGCCGAAGGAGACCGCGTACGGCAGCACGGAGACCGGCGTCGACTTCAGCGGCCAGTTGTAGAGCAGCGCCGAGAGCAGCCCCAGCGTGGCGCAGAGCGCCGCCGCGCCGGTCGTGGTCAGCGCGATCAGCGGGGTGGCGAGGGCTGCGACGACCACCGCGCGGCCGAGGGCGCGCCGCGAGACCGTGCCGGTGGCCACCGGCTTGTCGGTACGCCCCACGGTGGCGTCCCGGTCGGCGTCGATCAGGTCGTTGCTCCAGCCGACCGCGAGCTGACTGGCCAGCACGGTGCCCGCCACGGCGGCGATCCCGGCCGGCCCGTGCCCGACCCCGGCCGCCAGCAGCCCGGCCACCACGGTGACCGCGGCGGCCGGTTCCGGATGGCTCGCCTTGACCAGCCCTAACACCGACGACGACATAAGGGAAGTCTGGTCGTTACCCGGGAGTCGTGCCACGCTCGGTGCATGTGTGCTGCGGCCCCGGTGTCCACTGAGTCCCGCGTGCTGCCACCCAACGATCCCCGCCAGTACGACGACCTGGTCGACGAGTGGTGGCGGCCGGACGGCGCCTTCGCGATGCTGCACTGGCTGGCCCGGGCGCGGGCCGCGCTGGTGCCCCCCGCGTCCAGGAGGGAGGCCCTGCTGGTCGACCTGGGCTGCGGCGCCGGGCTGCTCGCCCCGCACCTGGCCGGCAAGGGCTACCGGCACGTCGGGGTGGACCTGACCCGGTCGGCCCTCGACCAGGCGGCCACGCACGGCGTGACCGTGCTGCACGCCGACGCCGTGGCGGTCCCGCTCGCGGACGGCTGCGCGGACGTCGTCTCCGCTGGCGAGCTGCTGGAACACGTACCGGACTGGCGGCGGGCGGTCGCCGAGGCGTGCCGGTTGCTGCGGCCCGGCGGGCTGCTGGTGCTGGACACCCTCAACGACACCCTGCTGGCCCGGCTGATCGCGGTGGAGATCGGCGAGCGGCTGCCCACGGTGCCCCGGGGGATCCACGACCCACGGCTGTTCGTGGACGCCCGCGCGCTGGTCGCGGAGTGCGCCCGGCACGGCGTCCAGCTGCGGCTGCGCGGCGTCCGGCC
>NZ_JBSGJR010000974.1:0-1181 GCF_053605645.1 Micromonospora sp. NPDC003776 | reverse complement strand
GTCGGCACTGTCCACCCGCGCCACCTCTTCGACCGCGGCGGTGAGCGCCGTCCGGGAGACCGGCCGCCCGGCCACCGCGGTGGACTGCGCCCGGTCCCGGCCGGCACCGGCAACGACTTCGCGGTCGAGACCGGCTTCCCGGCGGACCCGGTGGCGGCCGTCGAGGTGATCACCGAGGCGCTGCGGGCCGATCGGGCCCGCCCCGTCGACCTGGCCCGGCTGACCACCTCCGACGGGGGTGACCGCTGGTACGGGGCGGTGCTGGCGGCCGGCTTCGACGCCATCGTCAACGAGCGCGCCAACCGGATGGCCTGGCCGCGCGGCCCCCGCCGGTACGACCTGGCGATCCTGATCGAACTGGCCCGGCTGCGGCCGCGCCGCTACCGGATGCGCCTCGACGGCGAGGAACACGAGGTGGACGCGGTGCTGGTCGCGGTCGGCAACACCGCCAGTTACGGCGGCGGGATGCGGATCTGCCCGGACGCCGACCCGACCGACGGGCTGCTGGACGTGGTGGTCGGCGGGCGGTTCGACCGGCGCACCCTGATGCGGGTCAAGCCCCGCATCTACCAGGGCACGCACGTCGCGCATCCGCTCGTCCGCAGCTACCGGGCCCGCACCGTGGAGCTGGCCGCGGCCGGCATCACCACGTACGTCGACGGGGAGCGGGCGTACGACCTGCCGGTGCGGATCAGCGCGGTGCCGGCGGCGGTGCGGCTGCTGCGCTGACCAGCTCCCCACTGTCCGGTCCGGCGGCGGGCGGCGGGGTGGCGGCGGGCCGGCCGGCCCGGACGGCGCCGATGCTCGCCGCGATCACCAGGCCGATGGCCAGCGCCTCCACCGGGTGCAGCGCCTGGCCGAGGACCAGCCAGCCGGCCAGGGCCGCGATCGCCGGCCCGAGGCTCATCAGCACCGCGAAGGTCGAGGTGGGCAGCCGGCGCAGCGCCAGCAGTTCCAGCGTGTACGGCAGCACCGAGGCCAGCAGCGCCAGCCCGGTGCCGAGCCCGAGGACCGCCGGGTGCCACAGCCGGCCGCCCGAGCCGATCAGCCCGATCGGCAGGGTGACCAGGGCGGCCACCGCCAACGCCAGGGCCAGCCCGTCGGCCCGGGGGAACCGGCCGCCGACCCGGGCCGAGCAGACGATGTACGCCGCCCACAACGCCCCGGCGCCCAGCGCCACC
>NZ_JBSGJR010000973.1:0-1182 GCF_053605645.1 Micromonospora sp. NPDC003776 | reverse complement strand
CACTCTCTTCGGTTGCTCACCTATCGTGCAACACCCTTCTCGGGCCCTGCCTTCCCTGTGTGCCCGTCGGGGACGGAGGTCACACCTGGCGTGGACGCATCGGGCTCGATCCCCTATCCGACCCTGATCACTGCTAGGGGTCACCCCCGACCGGCGGCCCGGTCAACGGGGGCGCAGCACGTGCACCCGGCGTACCGGGGAGTCCACCGAGGGCTCGGTGGTGGGCACCGGGTAGCTCGCCACCAACTCCAGCCGGTCCGGCGGCAGGTGCCCCCGGTCCGGGTCGCCGACCAGCACCTGGGTGCCCCGGTCGGCGGCCCGTTGCAGGAACGGCAGCACCCGGGCGGCGAGGTCGGCGTCGTAGAGCACGTCCCCGGCCAGCAGCAGGTCCGCGTCGACCGGATCGTCCAGCAGGTCACCGCCGGTGGCGGCCACGGCCACCCCGTTGGCGCGCGCGTTGACCGTGACGGCGGCGACCGCGTACGGGTCGACGTCGTTGGCGGCCACCCGGTCGGCCCCGGCGAGCGCGGCGGCGATGGCCACCAGCCCGGAGCCGCTGGCGAGGTCGAGCACCCGTCGGCCGGCGGCCAGCTCGGGGTGGTCCAGCAGGTGGCGGGCGAGGGCCTGTCCGCCGGCCCAGACCGAGGCCCAGTACGGCGGCGGCAGGGGCCGGCCGGCCGCCGCCTCCATCCGGGCCCACCAGAGGATGGCGTCCTCGGCCAGGTGCAGCCGGACCTCCGGCACGAACGGCGTGGCCGCCAGCCGGAGCCTGTCCATGCCCCCGCCGGGCGTGGCGATCTCCCGTTCCAGGTCGGCCAGCGCCGTCTGTTCCCTCACCGGGGCAAGCATGCCCCGCCCCGGGCCGAGTCGGGGCCATTTTCCCGCTCGGTGGGTATTCGCGGAGGGCGCGCCGCCACTTCCGCCAGCGGATCGCCGTTCGGCCGGTTACTGTCGGGAAAGTACAGGGCGATCACCGGCCGCGGCCGGTGCTCACCCGCTTTGAACAGGGAGAGACGCATGGCAACCGGCACGGTCAAGTGGTTCAACTCGGAAAAGGGCTTCGGCTTCATCGAGCAGGACGGCGGGGGCCCGGGCCCTGCAACTCCTGGAGCATGAGCAGTTGCGGGGCGAAGTAGCCGGTCTGCGGACCGAACACGGCGACCGGGTTGCCGCTGGTGGTGT
>NZ_JBSGJR010000972.1:0-1183 GCF_053605645.1 Micromonospora sp. NPDC003776 | reverse complement strand
GCGCCCGCGCCGGCTTCAGCCGGCGCGGGCGTTCTCCGCCACGGGATGGTGTGGCGGCGATTCAGGACACGACCGTGCCGCGCCGGCGGCGGCGCACCATCACGTACGTGCCGCCGGCGACCGCCGCGACGGCCAGCGCACCGCCGGCGACCAGCACCCCGGTGTCCCCGTCCTTGCCACCGGCACCCGCCTGGGCGCCGCCGATCGGGGTGACGGTGAACGTGGCCGAGCCGCCGTTGCTGCCGTTTCCGCAGGTGGTGGTGACCGTGTAGGTGCCGAGGGTGAATCCGGCGGTGAAGAGTTCGGCGCTCAGCCCCCCGCCGGTGGCGGCCGTGGTCGACCGGACATTCTCGTCCCGGTTGGGTCCGGTGACATGGAAGATCGCATCACCGTCCTTCGGGTTGCATTCCGTGGTGGTGAGCACGACCGTGCCGCCGACCGGGGTGGTGGCTGGTGAGACGGTGGTGTCCGCGAGCGCGGCGGCCGGGAGCAGCAGTGCGCCGAGGCCCACGCCGACCGCCGCCGATCCGAGAACTGACTGTGCCTTCATCCGCGTCTTCCCTCACTTTTCGTCCGCTGTCTGCGTGGGACGTCGTTCGGGTGGCCAACTCCGTGACTAGCACCGGTGTGGCCAACACTAGGAGGGTTGGGACGGTGACTCGGCGTAATTGAGAAATCTTCGTTGCCGTCCCGTGTTCCCGGTCGGGGCGCGGAGCGGCGGACATGCCCGACCAGCCCGCCCATCGGGACGCGGCGGTTCCCACCGCGACGCACGGTACGTCCGCCGCAGGCACCGACCGGTGCACCTGTCTGGTTCGTCCCGCCCCGCGATTCGCCGGGCGGACTGCCGTTCGTCGTCCGGAAAGGACCGCTCGCCGCAGCCGACCGACCATTCCCGGCGACTGTGCCGTCACTCAGCTCGCGGCTGTGAGCAGGGAGAACTACAGTCGGCAGGAGCACCACCGGATAGATCGCCACTCATATCGCGGTGAGGAGCGAGCCGATGACCAACCCGCACGGCGTCGAGGTCACCGGCGCCCGCCACCCCCGCTACGACGAAATCCTCACCCCCGAGGCGCTGGCGTTCCTGGCCGATCTGCACCGCACCTTCGACGCCCGCCGCCGGGACCTGCTCGACCGGCGGCGCCGCCCCCCCGCCGCGCGGGGCGGCGGCGGCCCCCCG
>NZ_JBSGJR010000971.1:0-1185 GCF_053605645.1 Micromonospora sp. NPDC003776 | reverse complement strand
CGGGGCGGGGGCCGCCGGTCGCCCGCCGGCGCCCCCCGCCGCTCACCACTGCTCGGGCGCGTCGGTCAGCTCCGATTCGGGCAGTTCCGCCGGCTCGGCCACCCACGCCGAGTAGACCGGCACGCCGTGCCACGGCCCGCCCGCGCTCTCCGTGGCCACCGCCACCACCGCGTACGGGTGCCCGAACCGCAGCTCCGCCACCCGGGCGATGCCCTCCGGCGGCAGCCCGGCGGCCATCCCGAACGCGGTCACCGCGGCGGCCTCGAAGCCGAACCGCCCGAAGCGGGCCACCGCCGCCTGCGCCACCTCGTACGGCGGCTGCGGCACGCCGACCAGCTCGCCGAGGGCCCGCGCGGCGGCGGCGAACCCGAAGCCGGCCGGGGAGAGGTCGTGCCGGCTCTGCGCCGACCAGCACGGCAGCACCGCCTCCGCGTGCTCCTCCCGACCGTCGGCGGCGAAGGTCCGGGTCGGCTCCTCGCGCAGCGTCCAGAGCGGCGTCTCACCGAGCGGCAGGTCGAACAGCGACCGCCGGCCGGGCGGGGCCCCGTCCGGCGCGGCGGCGGCCGCCGTGGCCACCTCCTGCGCGGTGGCGAGCACGTCCACCGCCGGTACGTCGGGCGCGGCGGCCACCGAGACCACCAGCATCCCGGCCTCGCCGTCGGCGCCCGCCACCGGCCGGGCCGGGGCCGCGTGCACGGCCACGTCGCCCGCCCGCGCGGTGGCCGCGATCCAGCACCGGTGCCCCCATGGCGGGGTACGCAGCACCCGGTGCAACCGGCCCGTCCAGGCGCTGCCCGCGCCCAGCTGCTCGGCCGGCGCCACCTGGAAGGGGTCCGCCCAGGACACCCGGGTGGCCAGCGCGTTGGCCAGGATCAGCAGCGTCTCCGGGGCGACGTCGACCGGGAACCGGTCGACCAGGCCACCGGTCTGCTCCCGGGCCCAGGCGTCCAGCGCCGCCTGGTCGGGCAGCGGACCGCGCTGCGTCCGCTCCGGCAGGCCGGCCCGCCAACCGGCCAGGCCCGCGAAGGGCTCGCGCTCCCACACGGCGCTGGCTGACGCCACCAGCGGATGCGGCGCCGACAGCAGGGCCCGCGCCGCCTCCGCCGCCGCGTCCACATCGGTGCCGAGCGCCTCGGCGAGTTCCTGCCGGGTGTCGCCGGCGGCGGCCGGGCCGGTCAGCGCGAG
>NZ_JBSGJR010000970.1:0-1190 GCF_053605645.1 Micromonospora sp. NPDC003776 | reverse complement strand
CGGCGACGACCGCGCCTGCGGCCAGCTCGGCGACGACACCCTGCACCTGGGCGGCGGCGCCGACCGGGCGTGGGGCGGGCCCGGCGTCGACCAGCTGCACGGCGACGACGGCGCCGACCTGCTCTTCGGCAACACCGGCGACGACGGCCTGTACGGCGGGACCGGCGACGACACCGCCGAGGGCAACGAGGGCGGCGACCAGGTCTTCGGCGGCCCCGACAACGACGTGCTCTACGGCGGCGGCCGGGTGGCCGGCGTGGCCGACGGCCGGGACTTCGTCTACGGCGAGGAGGGCGTGGACCGGCTCGTCGGGGACAACGGCACCCCGCGGATCGGGGACGTCGGGCCGTACCCGCTGGACCTGGCCGGGGACGTGGCGACGGCCGGCACCGGGGACGTGATCTCCGGTGGCCCGGACAACGACGTCGCGTACGGCGGGCTCGGCGACGACCGGGTCGATGGCGACGGCGGCGACGACCAGCTCGAGGGCAACAACGGATCCGACCTGGTCCACGGTGGCCCCGGCCGGGACGAGATCGTCGGCGGCTCCGCGCAGGAGCCGACCGCCGGCACCGGCCGCCCGGACACCGGCGACCAGCTCTATGGCGACGGCGACGCCGACCTGATCGCCGGGGACAACGCCCGGTTCACGCCGGCGACCACCGACGCGACCCGGGTCACCCAGGGCCGGGCCGTGCCGCCGCGCAAGGTCACCCTGCTCGACCTCGGGTTCACCCCGGCGGCCGGCACCAGCGGCGGTGACCTGATCTCCGGTGGCGACGCGGACGACGTCATCTTCGGCCAGGGCGGTCCGGACCGGGTGCACGCCGACGCGGGCGCGGACTACGCCGAGGGTGGCCCCGGCTCCGACTGGGTCGAGGGTGACGCCGGCGACGACGACCTGGTCGGCGGCTCCAGCACCGCGTACGACGGGACCGGGGCGGCCACCACGGGCCAGCCGGACACCGCGGACGCCCTGTTCGGCGGCCCCGGCTCGGACGCGGTCATCGGCGACAACGGCGCGGTCCTGCGCCCGCTCGCCGGTGAGCAGCCCACGGCGGTGACGGTCCGGCTCGGCGCGGACGGCAACCCGTTCGGCCCGCGGATCGTGGTGCTGCTGGACCGGGCGGCGGCCACCGCCAACCGGTACGGCGCGGACCGGATCAGCGGCGGCGACGGCGTCGACACCC
>NZ_JBSGJR010000969.1:0-1194 GCF_053605645.1 Micromonospora sp. NPDC003776 | reverse complement strand
CGAGTTCGCGGTCTCCCCCTCGATCCACCGGCGGACCGACCACGGGTACGGGTAGCCCTCGCCGGGCTCGCCCCGGGCGAGCGGGACCGGCACCTCCAGCGGCAGCGCCGGGGCGAGCACGGGCAGCCACCGGTCCTCCTTGTCGACCTGCGGCACGTAACCGGCGGCGCTGGGCAGCCGCACGGTCATGTCGTCGCCGAGGTGGAAGGTGCGGTTGTCCCAGCCGTCCGTCGCCACGGGCCGGACCGGCAGGTCGGCCCAGTGCGGGAACTGCGTCGCGACCAGCCGGCGGACCAGCGCCGGGTCGATGGTCGGCGTCGTCTCCTGTCGCGTCATCCGGCTCAGCATCAGCGGCCGGACCGCCGCGCCGCCACCGATTTTCCGGCCGGCCGGAACCGGAAATGGCCAACCCTGCAGAATATCGATCGCCCGACTTTCCCGGCTCCGCCGAATGGGAGGGCTGGCCGGTAAGATCGGCGACAAGCCTGTGACTGATCGCTGACTGCTGGGTGTGAAAGCGATCACACACACTGTCCACATGAATACGGGACTCCGCCGCAGCCGGGCTTTTCGCCTCGCGGTGTGTCTCGCCCTCGTGGCGGCGCTGGGCGGCTGCATGCAGCTCAACCTCGGGTTGACCGTGCACCCCGACGACACGGTGAGCGGGCAGCTTCTGGTGACCGCCGACAAGAGCCTGCTCAAGCAGCGGAACCCGGACGTGCAGACGGCCTTCGCCGACATGCGCCGGCAGCTGCCCACGCTGCCCGCCGGTGACGAGAGCCGGTACGAGGACGCCCGGTTCTACGGGGTGCAGGTGGTGTACCGGAATAAGCCGCTGTCACAATTCACCAGCGACAGCGTGAATCTGGTCCGGGCCGGAGATCGCTACCGGTTCACATTTCCGCTGGACCCCGATAAATACGCCGGAAAGGTGACCGAGAAGGATCCGGGAACGCGACGGGCATTCGTGACCTTGATGTCGTTCGAGATATCGGTGACCTTCCCGGGCCGGGTGCTCTCCACCAACGGCACGGTCAACGGCCGGTCGGTCACCTGGAAGGTGGACAGCAACCAGGCCAAGCCCGCCGAACTGGTGGCCGAGGCGGAGGCTCCGGCGCGGGCGTCGGCCGCCGCGACCGCCGACCCGGCCGGCGCCGGCGGCGGCTTCCCCTGGTTGCTGGTGGTCGGCGGCGT
>NZ_JBSGJR010000968.1:0-1203 GCF_053605645.1 Micromonospora sp. NPDC003776 | reverse complement strand
ACCCCCGGGGGGCGGGCGGCCCGGCCCGAAATACCCCCCCGCGGGCCGCGGGGGGGGGCCCCCCCCGCGGGGCGGCCCCGGGTGGCGGGGGCGCGGGGCGGGGCGCCCCCCCGCCCCCCCGCCCCCCGCCCCCCGCCCCGCCCGCCGCGGGCCCCCCGGGCCCGCCCCCCCCCGGGCCCGTTTCCGCCCTGGTCCACTTCCAACCTGGTCCGTTCCGGTCTGTTCCGGGCCTGGCCGGGCCTGCTTTCCGGCCTGGTCTGTGCCGGGCCTGGTCCGGTCCGTGTCTGGCCTGGTCCGTGTCCGCCCTGGTCGGTTTTCGGTCTGGTTCGCGCCCGGCTTGGCGCGGGCCTGGTTGGGCCGGCCGACCGCCGGCGGGGGCGGGTCCCGCCAGGAGTGGCGGCTCGGCAAGCGGGAATGCGGGCGGGCCGGGGGAGGGGGTGCGGGAATGCGGCTGACCGGGGTGTCGGCGGAGTCCGTGTGGACCGGGCTCTCGGTGAGTACCACGCTGACCAACCCGAGCACCCGCCCGGGCTTGCGCCTGCCCGGCCGGGTGACCCTCACGGCCGGGGGTCAGGACGTTCCGGTCCGGCACATCCGGCTCGGTCTGGTCGCTCAGGTGGAGCCGGAGGACCCGGACTCGCCCCGGCGGCTGCTGCAGTACCACGAGGTGCCGATCGCCGGCCGGTTCGTGGTGCCCGCCGGGCGGCGGCGGGCGGTCGATTTCGCGTTCCCGTTGCCCTGGGAGACCCCGGTGACCATCTTCGGCGGGACGCCGCTGATGAGCCTGCGTACCGGCCTGCGGACCGAGGTGTCGGTCGATCCGGACCTGGATCAGGGGGCGATGGTGCCGGTCTTCGTCCACCCGCTGCCGACCCAGCAGCACGTGCTGGCGGCGCTGGACACCCTCGGTTTCGTCATGCGGCAGGCGGGGCTGCAGCACGGCCGGCTGCCCGGCGTGGAGCAGACGCTGCCGTTCCACGAGCGGCTCGGCTACTGGGTGGCCCCGCTGTACGCCGGCCCGATCACCGAGCTTGAAGTGATCTTCGTGACCAACGCGGCCGGGTTGGAGGTGGTGCTCTGGGCGGACCGCCGGCTCTCCCTGGCCGGGTGGACGCCCCCAGGATCGGCACGTACGCGTCGTTGTGGAGCATCACCAGCTCCTCGCCCACCAGAGCAGGATCGGGAACCGGGAGTGCAGGCAGA
>NZ_JBSGJR010000967.1:0-1209 GCF_053605645.1 Micromonospora sp. NPDC003776 | reverse complement strand
CGCCGGCCGGCAGCGGGCCGCCGGGAACGATCCGCCGGTCGGGCGCCACACCGACCGCGCCGGCCCGGCGCAGCCCACCGAGCGCCGTCCAGACGGCGAGCTGGTCGCCCCCGTTGAGGTACGCGACCTGTTGCGGCCCGAGCTGCCCGCCGGTGCCGGCGGTGCTGCCGGACAGCCCGCGGAACCGGTGGATGACGGTGCCCACCACCAGCACGGCGGCGGCCAGGAGATACCAGCGCAGGAAGACCGGGCCGGGGATGCCCCAGGTGTCGCCCGGTGCGGCGAGGACGGTCATGCTCTGCTCCTGTCGCGAGGGGATCGCGGCCCATTGTGGAGCAGACCCGCCAGTGCTGATCCGGCCCGTCGGGGGCAGTTACCGGACCGAGACCCGGCCGGTCAGTGCCGGCGTACCGCCTCCTCGACGAGGTCGAGCACGGGGCCCAGGTCGCCGGCCGGGCGGCCCATCGCCAGGTGCAGCACCAACCCGTCGTACGCCAGCTCGAGGAACTGGGCCAGCACGTCGATCGGCACGTCGTCGCGGAGCACGCCGGCCTCCCGCTGGCGCAGCAGGCGGTCCCGGGTGGCCTCGGCGATGGCCGCGGAGCGTTCCGCCCAGCGCTTGGCGAACGCCGGGTCGGTGCGCAGCCGCCGGGAGACCTCCAGCTGGCTGCCGAGCCAGCCGGTGGTGTCCGGGGAGATCGCCCGGGCGAGCAGGTCCCGCATCACCTGGACCAGGCCGTTGCGCGCGACGGTCTCCACCATGACCGCCGCGTCGTCCTCGGCGACCGCGAGGAAGAGCGAGTCCTTGTCCCGGAAGTGGTGGAAGATCGCTCCCCGGGAGAGCCCGGTGGCCTCCTCCAGCCGGCGAACGGTGGCGCCCTCGTAGCCGTGGCGGGCGAAACACGCCCGGGCGGCGGCCAGGATCTCCTGTCGGCGCGCGTCGAGCTGGTCCTGGCTTACTCTGGGCACGCACCGATCGTCGCAGGCCACCTCGGCGGATGCAAACCGTACGTACGGCTTGAGATGCGCTTTTCGCATGATCACCCGGCCGGGGGACCCGGTTACGATCGGCCGGTGACCCAGGCCGCCCCGCTTCCCGCCCACCCGTTGACCGTGGCCGCCGTGCAGGCCACGCCGGTCCCCCGCGCCCCCGCCCGGGACCCCCCCCCCCCCCCCCCCCCGGGCGGGCGCGCAAGGTAGTCCACACGG
>NZ_JBSGJR010000966.1:0-1215 GCF_053605645.1 Micromonospora sp. NPDC003776 | reverse complement strand
GCCGGCGCCCGCTTCGGCATGGCCCACGCCTGGGTGCTGCTGATCGGCGTGGTGGGCATCTGCGCCACGGCCAGGTCGGCCGACGCGCGAATGCTCTCATGCAACGCTGGGTCGTCCACAGCGGAGAACATGGAATCGTCCGCTACCGGTGGTGGGCCGCGGTGCGGCTCGCCCTCGACCTCGGCACCCCCGTGGCCGGTGAGCCGGACGTCGAGGTGGACGTCCGGCTGGGTCTCGGCGCCGTGTCGCTGGACCCGGCGGCCCCGGCCGACGCACCGTCGGCGCAGGTCCGCATCCGGGTCGGCCACCCCGATGGATGGCTGCTCGGCGGCCCCGGCACCGGCGCGCCGCTGGCCGCCCGGGTCCGCGCCCTCACCGTCCGGGCGAGCGTCCGCGCCGGCGCCGCCGGCCCGGCCACCGACGTCGAGGTGGTGCTGCACGACGCGGCCCTGCGCGGCGAGGCGTCCACCGCCGTCGACCTGCTCGACCCCCGGGCGCCGGAACTGCTCGACGCGCTGGTCCGGGAACTGGACCGGGTGGCCGCCCCGGGCGGCCGACTGGCCCGGCTGCTGACCGAGCTCGCCGCCCTCGGTGTCATCAACCGGGCGACGGCCGACCGGCCGGCCGCGGTGCTGGCCGACGCGATGACCGGGCTGCGTACCGACGCCACCGCCTGGCTGGCGCCGCGGCTGCCGGCGTTGGTCGACCGGGCCACCGGGCTGCTCGGCCTGGTCCGCGACGCCGGTGCCGCCGCCGGCGGCGGCCCGTGGCGGCGACGCCTCGGCGGGCTCCCGGTGGAGCTGGTGCTGGAGGCGCAACCGTGGCGGTTCACCGCCCGCACCACCGGCACCGGCCTGCGGCTGGGGCACGGGGTCACGCTGACCGGCTCGTCCACCGTGGCGCTGGCGGATCCGGCCCCCCGGGTGCAGGCGGCCCTCGCACTCGGCGAGGTCACCCTCGCCCGGGTCGACGGGGCGGTCTCGCTGGCGGCCCCGTGGCTGCCCGACCCGGTCCGGCTGCTGCCGGCCGCCCCGGACCTGGCGGCGCGGCTCGCGCCGCTGCTGCCCCGGCTGCTCACCAGCGCCGCGCTGGGCGTCCTGCTGGAGCAGGTGGCCGGCGGCAACGTCCGGGTCGGCTCCCTCGACGGGCTGCTCACCGACCCGGCGGGCTGGCTGCAGCGCACCTTCGCCGGCACCGCCGGCGCGCCGCCGCAGG
>NZ_JBSGJR010000965.1:0-1218 GCF_053605645.1 Micromonospora sp. NPDC003776 | reverse complement strand
GTCGTGGCCGGGACCCGGCGCTCGCGCGCCGCCGTCGAGGGAGACCCCTACCGTAACCCGGCCGAACCGCCGATCGGGTACGCCGATCCGGTGGCGCCGGGTCGGCCGTGCGGTGACCACGCCGTGCGGCCCGGGCGGGCGGCCGCGCGGCAGGTCAGCGGCGGTTGCCCCGCCAGCCCTGCACGGGCAGGTCGAACTTGGCCACCAGCCGGTCGGTGAACGGGCGGTCCTTGAGCCGGACGATGCGCACCGGCAGCGCGCCCCGGCGAACGGTGACCCGGGCGCCGGGCGGGAGGTCGTAGACCCGGCGCCCGTCGCAGCAGAGCACGGCGAGGGTGGTGAACGGGTCGACGGTGATCGCGAAGGTGGACGTCGGCGCGGTCACCAGCGGGCGGCTGAACAGCGCGTGCGCGCTGATCGGCACCAGCAGCAGCGCCTCCACCTCGGGCCAGACCACCGGGCCGCCACCGGAGAACGCGTACGCGGTGGAGCCGGTCGGGGTCGCGCAGACCACCCCGTCGCAGCCGTAGCGGGACAGCGGCCGGCCGTCGACGTCGACGAGCAGCTCCAGCATCTGGGCCCGCTCGCCCTTCTCCACGCTGATCTCGTTGAGCGCCCACGACTCGATGGTCGGGCCGCCGTCGAACTCGGCGGTCACGTCCAGGGTGAGCCGTTCGTCCACCGTGTAGTTGCGCCCGACCACGTCGCGGACGGCGCTGTCCAGATCGTCGATCTCGGCCTCGGCGAGGAAACCGACCTTGCCGAGGTTGATGCCGAGCAGCGGGGCCTTCGCCGGGCGGGCCAGCTCGGCCGCGCGCAGGAAGGTGCCGTCGCCGCCCAGCGCGAAGACGATCTCGGCGCCCTCGGCAGCCTCCGGCCCGGTCACCGGCACCACGCCCGGCAGGTCCAGGTCGTCGGCCTCCTCGGCCACCACCCGCACCTCGAAGCCGGCCGCGATGAGGTCCGCCGCCACCGCCCGGGCGTGCTCGGTGCTGCGTCGACGGCCGGTGTGCGTCACCAGCAGAGCGGTCCGGCTCACCCGGGCACCTCCTCGTTCGTGGGCTCCGTCGGGAATCCCTGGGGGCCGGCCGCCACCACCGCGCGGACCCGCTCCGGGTCCGCGGCGGGCGCGTCCCGGCGTAACCATACGAAGAACTCCACGTTGCCGCTCGGCCCCGGCAGCGGGCTGGCCGCCACGTCCGCCAGGCCGAGGCCGAG
>NZ_JBSGJR010000964.1:0-1223 GCF_053605645.1 Micromonospora sp. NPDC003776 | reverse complement strand
CCGGGGGCGATTTCGACCACCGGCTCACCGCCGAGGGCCCCGCCGACATCGCCCGGCTCACCGCGGATGTCGAGTCGATGCGCCAGCGGGTCGTCGACGCGTTGAAGACCAGCCGGCGGCACCGGGACGCCCTCGAGCAGCAGGCCGCCGAGCTGCGCCGGTCCAACGAGGACCTGGAGCAGTTCGCGTACGTCGCCTCGCACGACCTGCAGGAGCCGCTGCGCAAGGTGGCGTCGTTCTGCCAGATGTTGCAGCGCCGCTACGCCGACCAGCTCGACGAGCGGGCCCGCCAGTACATCGGGTACGCGGTGGACGGGGCGACCCGGATGCAGACCCTGATCAACGACCTGCTCGCCTTCTCCCGGATCGGTCGGGTCTACAGCGACGACCGGGAGGTGGACCTGGCGGCCATGCTGGCCCAGGCGGAGTCGAACCTGTCCGAGCCGATCGCCGAGGCCGGGGCGGAGATCGTCAGCGACCCGCTGCCCGTGGTGCACGGGGACCCGACGCTGCTGACCATGCTCTGGCAGAACCTGCTCGGAAACGCGGTGAAGTTCCGCAGCCCCGACCGGGCGCCCCGGATCCGGGTGGCGGCGGCCGAGGACGCGACGGGCTGGTCGTTCGCGGTGGCGGACAACGGGATCGGCATCGAGCCGAGGTACGCCGACAAGATCTTCCTGATCTTCCAGCGGCTGCACCCCCGCGGCGCGTACGACGGGACCGGGATCGGGTTGGCGATCTGCAAGAAGATCGTCGAGTACCACGGTGGCACGCTGCGGCTGGACGACGAGTACACCGAGGGCGCCCGGTTCGTCTTCACCCTGCCGAGGCCGGCGCCGACGGTCGCGGTGGCGGTGCCGGAGCAGGCCGGCGACCTCACGCCGGTGGCCCCGGCCTGAGCACGGGACCACCGGCGGCCGGCCGGCGCGGGCTGACCCGCTCGGTCTGCCGCAGGTCGGGGCCTCCGAGTCGCTGGAAGCCCCGAGCTGCCGCACGTCGAGTCGATCAACGTCGGGCCGCACCGGCCGGAACCGTCAGGCGGCGGGCCGGTCCCGGTCGGCGGCCCGGCCCAGGGCGACCATCCGCAGCGTCTCCTCCCGGCGGCGGACCAGCAGCACCCCGGCCAGGAAGGCCACCGCCGGCACCAGCACCAGCATCGCCCACTGCGCCGGCACCAGCGGGATGGTGTGTCCCATGTGCACGGTGGACACCGCCCAGCCGGC
>NZ_JBSGJR010000963.1:0-1228 GCF_053605645.1 Micromonospora sp. NPDC003776 | reverse complement strand
CCCGCTCTCGTTGCCTCGACGAGTTGTGGGGCTGTCCCGGCCGGGACAGCCACTCTTCGCGTGAACAGTCAGGTGCGCGGCGGAAGGCGCGCAGGGGGAATCGACGTGTGCCGTCCGGGACGGGACGTGGTCAGCGGTGCCCCTCCGGGCGCTGCCGCCAGCGGTCCTCCATCCGGTCGAGGAAGGAACCCCGCCGGCCGGTCCGGCCGCGGGTCCGACGGCTGGTCGTGCCGCCCACCACGTGCAGGTCGGGCGACTGCGAGCGGCGGTGCGACTGCACCGCGTAGATCAGTGCGGCCAGCATGACGACGAAGCCCGCCACGGCCACCGGGGTCGTCTTGATCACGGCACCGTAGATCAGCAGGGCCAGACCAGCGATGACCACCACGGCAGCGACGAGCACGCGACGCCGCGCGTGGAAACGCGGGTCGCTGGCGCGCACGGCCGAGGCGAACTTGGGGTCCTCGGCAAGCGACCGCTCGATCTGCTCGAACAGCCGCTGCTCGTGCTCCGAGAGCGGCACGGCACTCCTCCCCGGTCAGGTGGGTCGGCCCGGGCGGACCGACAGACCGTGGCAGCCAACCGGCTGCTTGCCGTCAAGTCTACGAGGGGCCTCGCGCGTCGGAAAGCGGGACGACCTACGGCCGGGTCGGTTTTTCGACTCGCCGGGGATCACGCTTCCCGAGAAGACTGGCCGGACCTATGACGGACCGCCCGAATCGGGCGGCCGCCGCGTCCGCCGCCGCCTCCGCCTCCCGCCAGCCGCGCTCCGGCTCGCCCAGGGTGAGCTGGCGCGGCGTCTCCTGCGCGGCGGCCAGCCCCTCCACCCGTACGCCGACCAGGCGGACGGGCTCAGCGGGGGCCAGCGCGGTCCACAGGGCCCAGGACGTGTCGAACATCTCCCGCGCGGTGTCGGTGGGCACGGCGAGGGTGCGCGACCGGTTGACGGTGCGGAAGTCCGCCAGCCGGACCTTGAGCGTCACGGTCCGCCCGACCTGCCCGGCCGCGCGCAGCCGGCCGCCGACCTTCTCGGCGAGGGCCAGCAGGGCCCGGCGGATCTCCGCCGGGTCGGTGACGTCGGCGTCGAAGGTGACCTCCGCGCCGATCGACTTCTCCACCTGCTCCGGGGAGACCCGGCGCGGGTCCCGCCCCCAGGACAGCTCGTGCAGGTGGGCCGCGGCGGCCTCGCCGACCGCCCGGCGGAGCAGGCCGAGCGGCGCCTCGGCCA
>NZ_JBSGJR010000962.1:0-1236 GCF_053605645.1 Micromonospora sp. NPDC003776 | reverse complement strand
CGGGTGGCGGCCGACGGGCCGGCGCCGTTCGCCTGGGTCCGCCTCGACCACGACGCCGAGCCGGTCACCGCGCTCGCCCGTCGGCGGGGCGTGGCGGTGGCCGGGGTGGACGAGTTCGCCGCGCGCCGGGGGGTGCCGCCCGGGCTGCGGGTCAGCCTCAGCGCCGACGAGGAGACCGTCCGCACCGCGTTGCGCGCCCTGGCCCGGCTGCTGCCCCCGGTACGCCGCCCGACGTAGCGGACCGGCCCGGCTACGCCCGGGGGCGTACCGGAGATGCCGTCGCCGCGCCGACGCCCCGCCGGTGTCCGCCGGCGGATGCTGCGTCCATGCGAGACACACCGCGTCTGTTCACCGTACTGGGGCTGGTCGTCGGCGCGATCGGCATCGCGGTCATGTGGGCGGCGGGGGTCGAGTTCCCCGTCGCGATCCCGCCGGGCATCGTCATCCTGCTGGCCGGCGCCCTCTTCGTCGGGCTGACCCGGATCTGCTGGGCCCCGGCGGTCGGCGCGTTCCTCGGGCTGTTCGTCGCGGTCGGCTGGGCGATCAGCCCCACCGGCTGGGGCAACCTCACCGGCGAGGCGGGCGCCGCGGTGGCGGCCGGCCAGGCCGTCCAGCTGATCGGGGTGCTCACCGCCGTGGCCGCCGGCGTCACCGCGACGGTACGCCGGTACCGCCGGCGGCCCGCCGGTTGAGCCGGCCGCGCCGGGCCGGTCAGGTCAGCGCGCCGCGGGCCTGCAGGTGGTCGAAGATGAGCTGGTCGACCGGGGAGACCCGGGGCCGGTCATGGTAGCCGAGCCAGGCCAGCTCAGCGATCTCGCTCGCCGGCCGCAGGGTGCCCCGGTAGTCGGCCGCGTAGCAGGTCAGCCGTACCAGTGTCCCGGCGGCGTGCCCGTGCGCCTGGGCGGAGAAGGTGCCGGCCGGCTGCACCGACTCCGGCACGATCGCCACGTCCAGCTCCTCGCCGATCTCCCGGACCAGCGTCTCCAGGTCGGTCTCGCCGGCTTCCCGCTTGCCGCCGGGCAGGTACCAGACGTCCTTGCCGCGCGAGCGGGTGCTCAGGACCCGGCCGTCCTCGATCCGGATCCAGGCCACCTTGTCGATCTCGCGCACGTCGCCCCGCTCCCCCCGCTCGGCTGCGGCCTCACCATAGTCGGCGGCGCCCGGTCAGCCGCCGATCGGGGCGCCGCGCCACTGCCAGGGCCCGCGCGGCGGCCGGCCGGGGAACGTACGGCGACC
>NZ_JBSGJR010000961.1:0-1245 GCF_053605645.1 Micromonospora sp. NPDC003776 | reverse complement strand
GGCGGCCTCTCCACCCTCGGCATCGACTGCTCCGGCCTGGTGCACCTGGCCTGGCGGCGGTGCGCAGCGTGGTGTGGGTGGCGTCCACGACCAGCGGGGCGGTCGACGGCCCGGATGCGGGCGCGGCGGTGAGCTGGACGGCGGGCAGCCACCCCGGGTAGCCCCGGGGGTCGTGCTTGGCGGCGGGCTGGTCGAGGGCGACGACCTGCGCCCATCCGTCCGCGCGCAGCTCGGTGACGAGCACCCGCTCGCCGAGCAGCAGCTGGCTGAGCACGCAGTCGCCGACCTGCTGGTCGTGATCCAGGCCGCCGATCCAGGCGGCGATGTCGGCGGTGTCGGTCAGGGCGGGGCGGTCGACGGGCCGGACCGCCTCGGGCGCGGTCCAGAGGGTCGCCACCGGGACCCGGACGACGGCCTCACGGCCGGGTTGCAGTTCCACGTCCACCCCCATCTCGGGCACTCTGCGCCGACCTTATGAAAAATTCCAACCGCACTCAACCGACCGGCTGAATGTTTGCTTCACTCACGTCCGTGATGCCGAGGCCGGGGGCGTCCGGGAGCACCACGGTGGCGCCGTCGTACCGGATGCCGCCGTCGACCGGCGAGCGGGCGAGCCACCAGGCGGCGTCCAGGTCGGAAACGGCGCTGGTGCCGTACGCGGCGACCAGGCTGGCGGCGGCGCCCACGCCGACCGGGCTTTCCATCATGGAGCCGACGATGGTGCCCATGCCGTGCGCCGCGGCCAGGTCGAGCAGGGCCCGGGCGGCGCGCAGGCCGCCGCACTTGGCCAGCTTGACGTTGACCATGTCGGCGGCCCGGCGGCGGATCACCTCGACCAGGTCGCGCAGGTCGAAGACCGACTCGTCGGCGAGGACCGGCAGGTCGACCCGGTCGCTGACCCAGGCCAGTCCGTCCAGGTCGCGGCGGTGGACGGGCTGTTCGACCAGTTCGACGTCGAGGCCGGCGTCCTCGATGCCGCGGATCACCCGGACCGCGTCGCGGGGCGTCCAGCCCTGGTTGGCGTCCAGCCGGATGCGCACGTCCGGTCCGACCGCGGCGCGGACCGCGCGCACCCGGTCGAGGTCGCCCCGCGCGTCGGTGCCGACCTTCAGCTTGAGCACGGTGAAACCCTCGGCGGCGCGGCGGGTCGCGGTCGCGGCCAGGTCCATCGCGTCGCCGGCGGCCAGGGTGACGTCCGTCGGGACGCGCCGGGCGGTCCCGCCGAGCAGCCGCACCAGGGGTACG
>NZ_JBSGJR010000960.1:0-1247 GCF_053605645.1 Micromonospora sp. NPDC003776 | reverse complement strand
GAAGCTGGTCCGGGACACCGGCTGCTGGCTGGGCTTCTCCATCTACCCGGAGACCAAGATGCGTCCTGCTGGAGGCGGCGCTGCTGGGGCACGACTTCAGCGTGCGGTTCGTCGCCGAGAACGGCGGCCGGCACGTGCCCACCTACTACACGATCACCAGCCTGTGGTCGGCGATGGACGGCTCCCTGCTGCTCTGGCTGCTGGTCCTCGGCGGCTATGGCGCCCTGCTCGCGCGGGGCCGACCCGACCGGCTGCGCGCGTACGCGATGGTCGTGGTGAGCGTGGCGAGCACCCTGTTTTTCGCGCTCTCCACCTTCGCGGCCAACCCCTTCCGCGCGGTGGACCCGGTGCCGCTGGACGGCCCGGGACCGAACCCGCTGCTGCAACAGCACCCGGCGATGGGCGTGCACCCGCCGCTGCTCTACGCCGGCTACCTCGGCACGGTGGTGCCGTTCGCCCTGGCGCTGGCCGCCCCGCTCGCCGGCAAGGCCGGACGGAACTGGGTCCGCCGGGCCCGCCCCTGGGCGCTGGTGGCCTGGTGCACGCTCACCGCGGGCATCGTGCTGGGCGCCTGGTGGTCGTACGCGGTCCTCGGCTGGGGCGGTTACTGGGCCTGGGACCCGGTGGAGAACGCCTCCCTGCTGCCCTGGCTGACCACCACCGCCCTGCTGCACACCAGCCTGGGCGGCGGCCGGGGGCGGGAGCGCTGGAACAGCCTCCTGGCCTGTGCCGGATTCCTGCTGGTGCTGCTCGGCACCTTCCTGACCCGCTCCGGCGCGGTGGCGAGCGTGCACGCCTTCACCGACTCGCCGCTGGGGCCCCTGCTGCTCGGATTCGTCCTGCTGGCCGTACTGGCCGCCACCGTCCTCACCGGTCGGCGGCAACCGGCGCCGGCCCGGGGCGCCGTGCCGCTGTGGTCCCGGCGTACCGCCGTGCTGGGCAACGCCGTCCTGCTGGTCACGATCGCCGCCGTGGTGCTGATCGGCACCGTGCAGCCCCTGCTCAGCGAGCAACTGACCGGCAGCCGGGCCAGCGTCGGCGCCGGCTACTACCAGCGCACCGCGATACCGCTGGCCGTGGTGCTGCTCCTGCTGGTCGGGGTCACCCCGGCGCTGCGCGTGCGGGACCGGGCCGGCGTGCTGCGCCGGCTGGCCCTGCCCGGTGCGGCCGCGTTGGCCACGGTGGCCACCGTCGGCCTGCTCAGCCGGCCGGGACCCGCGGCGCTCACCGCCTTCGGGGCGACCGCC
>NZ_JBSGJR010000959.1:0-1251 GCF_053605645.1 Micromonospora sp. NPDC003776 | reverse complement strand
CGACCAGGGTCCAGCTCTCCTTCAACAGCCGGGCGAAGTTCTCCACCGGGGCACGCTCCTTCTCCTGACGGGCGGATCGGCTCCCACAGAATCTCATGGTCCGGCCGCGCAGGAAACCGACCAGGGTCATGCCGGCCTCCTCGGCCAGCTCGGCGGCGAGGGTGCTGGGCGCGGAGACCGCCGCGAGCATCGGCACCCCGGCCATCCAGGCCTTCTGGGTCAGCTCGAAGCTCGCCCGCCCGGAGACCAGCAGCAGGTGGCCGGCAAGTGGCAGCCGGCGCTCCCGGACGGCCCAGCCCACCACCTTGTCCACCGCGTTGTGTCGGCCGACGTCCTCGCGCAGCACCACCAGTTCCCCGTCGGGAGAGAAGAGCCCGGCAGCGTGCAGGCCGCCGGTCCGGTCGAAGGCGCGTTGCGCGGCGCGCAGCCGGTCCGGCAGCTCGGCGAGCACCTTGGCGGGCACGTGCAGCGGGTCCTCGCGGACCGCGAAGCGCGACCGGGTCCGCACCGACTCGATGCTCGCCTTGCCGCACACCCCGCACGAGCTGGTCGTGTAGAAGTTGCGGGCCGGGTCGGTGGTCGGCTCCGGCACACCGGGGGCGAGCACCACGTCCACCACGTTGTAGGTGTTCGGGGTCTCCGTGCCGGCACAGAGCTGCGCGGTGTGCACGTCGTCGGCGGACCGGATCAGCCCCTCGGTGAGCAGGAAACCGATCGCCAGGTCCAAATCGTCGCCGGGGGTACGCATGGTCACCGCGAGCGGCTTCCGCCGGGCGGGGCCGGCCGGGCCGACCCTGATCTCCAGTGGTTCCTCCACCGCCAGGATGTCCTGCCGTCGTACCCGGTCGCGTCCGTCGGCCGCCGCGTCGAGGTCGATCCGGAGCACGCCGCGCCGGTCAGTCGCCCGTCCCATCCCGCCATCCTGCCCCGCGAGGCCGGCCACCCGCACGGCGACGCCCGCCGCACCCCGCGAACGGCCCGCCCCGCCTGGTCGTCGAGGGCGGATCGCGGCAGGACGGGGTTTCCCCGGGCCGGGAGACACCGAGTCGCCGCAACCCGTCGGCCCACGGGGTGCTTCGGGCCCGGGGTTACCGTGGCCCTGTGACGGCGTACGCGGCGGTGGTGCTCTCCGGGGGTGCGGCCCGTCGGATGGGCGGCGTGGACAAGCCGGCGCGCCCGGTCGGCGGTCGCCCGATGCTGCACCGGGTGCTGGCGGCGGTCGCCGACGCCGACCAGCGGCTCGTGGTCGGC
>NZ_JBSGJR010000958.1:0-1251 GCF_053605645.1 Micromonospora sp. NPDC003776 | reverse complement strand
GCCGGGCCGGCTGGGCCGACCGGGATGGCCGTGCCGACCGGAGCGGCCGGAGCGGCCGCGGGTGACCCCGCAGGGCGTTACCAGGCCCAGGCCTCCGGGCCGGGGCCGCCGTTGCCGACGGGCGGGAAGAGCTCGTCGAGCTTCTTCAGGGTCTCCTCGTCGAGGTCGACGTCCAGCGCGCCGAGGTTGCGGTCGAGCTGGTCCATGGTGCGCGGGCCGACGATCGGGGCGGTCACCCCGGGGCGGGAGAGCAGCCAGGCCAGCGCCACGTCCGCCGGGTCGTGGCCGAGGTCCGCGCAGAGCTTCTCGTACGCCTCGATGGTCGGCCGGTGCGCGGCGAGCGCGTCGGCGGACCGGCCGGAGGTGCCCCGCGCCGCGCTGCCCTCGGCCATCTTCCGGATGATCCCGGAGAGCAGCCCGCCGTGCAGCGGGGACCACGGGATGATGCCCAGGCCGTAGTGCTGGGCGGCCGGGATCACCTCCAGCTCTACGTACCGGGTCATCAGGTTGTAGATGCACTGCTCGGAGACGAGGCCGAGGAAGTTGCGCCGGCCGGCGGCGGCCTGCGCCTGGGCGATGTGCCAGCCGGCGAAGTTGGACGATCCGACGTAGAGGACCTTGCCCTGGGCGACCAGGGTCTCCATCGCCTGCCAGATCTCCTCCCACGGCGTGGTCCGGGAGATGTGGTGCATCTGGTAGAGGTCGATGGTGTCGGTCTGCAGCCGGCGCAGCGACTCCTCGCAGGCCCGGATGATGTGCCGGGCGCTCAGGCCCTGCTCGTTGGGCCACTCGCCCATCTTGCCGTACACCTTGGTGGCCAGGACGACCTTGTCGCGCCGCCCGCCACCCTGGGCGAACCAGCGGCCGATGATCTGCTCGGTGACGCCCTCGCCGAGCTTCCAGCCGTACACGTTGGCGGTGTCGAAGAAGTTGATGCCGTGTTCCAGCGCCCGGTCCATGATGGCGAAGCTGTCCGGCTCGTCGGTCTGCGGCCCGAAGTTCATGGTGCCGAGGCAGAGCCGGCTCACCGAGAGACCGGTGCGTCCCAGGTTCGTGTACTCCATGGCTCCACCCTGGCACGCGCGCACTTAGAGTGCCCACGACAAGGGTGGACGTGGATCAGGACGATTCGCGGGCCGCCGGGCCGCTGCCGAAGAGGACGTCGTCCCAGCTCGGCAGCCGCTTGCGCGGCTTGCCGCCGGCCTCCGCCGACTCGCCGCCACCGGCTGCCGCCGCGGTGCCCGTGCGGCG
>NZ_JBSGJR010000957.1:0-1253 GCF_053605645.1 Micromonospora sp. NPDC003776 | reverse complement strand
GCCCGCCGTCGAGCAGCAGGGTGAGCTGGCGGGCGAGCAGCTCGGGCTCGGCCGCCCCGGCCCGCCGGGCCAGGTCGGTCACCCAGGCCCGGACCAGGTTCTTGTGCTCGACCGTACGGGCGTGCACCGGGCTGCCGGCCGGCGACTCGGCGGCCGTGTTGATGAACGCGCAGCCGTGGTAGCCCTCCCGACGGCAGGCCCCGACCAGTGCGTCGAACATGCCGATCAGCTGCTCCCGAGGCGCGTCGCCGGCGTCCCGGGCGGCGCCCCGCAGCGCCCCGAACCACGCCTGGTCGACCTTGTCCAGGTACGCCAGGACCAGGTCGTCCTTGCTCGGAAAGTGCTTGTAGAGGGTCGCCTTGGCGACCCCGGACTCGGCGATCACCGTGTCCACGCCGACCCCCCGCGGCCCGTACGCGTAGAAGAGCCGGAACGCGGTGTCCAGGATCCGCTCCCGGGCGGTCCCGGCAGGCGTACGCGTCATGAGTCCTCCCTCGGTGCGACGGAAGTTTACAGACCTGTTCGTTCACGGCGGTCAGCGCTGGTGACGGCACTCACCAGCGTTCGGGGCTAGCGCAGTAGACAGACCTGTCTGTTAGCCTCGCTCCATCGAGCGCGGGGCAACGGCGTCGCGCGAGCACCGGAGGACGGAATCGACATGCGCATCGCAGTATTCGGCACCGGCGTGGTCGGCCGGACGATCGCCGGCCGGGCGGCGGAGCTGGGGCACGAGGTCGTCGTCGGCACCCGGGACACCGCAGCCACCCGGGGCGGTGACTGGGCCGACTGGGCCGCGTCCCACCCCCAGATCGGCCTGGCCGGTTACACCGAGGCCGCCGCCGACGCCGAGTTGGTGGTCAACGCCACCAGCGGCGACGGCTCCCTTCCCGCGCTCACCGCCGCAGGTGAGGAGAACCTGGCCAGCAAGGTCCTGCTCGACATCGCCAACCCCCTCGACTTCAGCAACGGTTTCCCGCCCACCCTGTCGGTGCTCAACGACGACTCGCTCGGCGAGCGGATCCAGCGGGCGTTCCCGCGAACCCGGGTGGTGAAGGCGCTCAACACGCTCACCGCCGAGCTGATGGCCCACCCCCGGAAGCTCGCCGACGGCGACCACACCGTCTTCGTCTCCGGAGACGACGCGGAGGCGAAGAAGCTCGTCACCGATCTGCTGGCCAGCTTCGGCCACACCGACGTGATCGACCTCGGCGACATCACCACCGCCCGCGGCACGGAGATGCTGCTGCCGGTCT
>NZ_JBSGJR010000956.1:0-1271 GCF_053605645.1 Micromonospora sp. NPDC003776 | reverse complement strand
ACCCGTCGAACCGCTCCTCCTGCCCGTAGCCGCCCTGGCGGTCGTCCTGGCCGTAGGCGCCCGGGCGCCGGGATCGACCGGCTGCGCCGCGCGGCCGCCGCCCCGGCCGCCGCGCACGGCACCGGCGGCTGGCGGGCCCTCGCGGCGAGCCTGCGCGACCGGCAGTTCCGCTGGCTGCTCGCCGCCTACCTGGCCATGTCCACCACCACCCACCTGGTCCTGGCCGGGGTGCCCTACTACGCCCAGTACGAGCTGGGCCGGCCGAAGCTCACCACCGTGCTGGTGGCCGCGTTCCTCGCGCCCGCGCTGCTGGTCACCCCGGCCTGGCTGGCGGTGGCCCGCCGGATCGGCAAGCAGCGGGCGCTGCTGGCCGCGCAGTCCACCTTCGCCGTCGGCACGCTGGTGCTCGCCGTCGGCCGGCCGGTGGGCCTGCCCGTCCTGGTCGCGGTGGTGGCGGTGCTCGGGGTGGCGTTCGCCGCCCTGCAACTGCTGCCCTTCTCGATGCTGCCCGACGTGATCCGCGCCGCCGGGACCGCCCGCGCCGGGACGTACACCGGGGTGTGGACGGCCACCGAGGCGACCGGCGGGGCGCTCGGCCCCTACGCGTACGCCCTCTGCCTGGCCGCCGGCGGGTTCGTCGCCTCCACCGCCGGGGAGACCGTCACCCAGTCCCCCGCGGCCCTGGCGGCCATCCGGTACGGCTTCGGCCTGCTGCCGGCCGCCGTGATGCTGGTCGCGGTGCTGCTGCAGCGTCGGTACACCCTGGACCGTGTGGCCCGCGCCGAGTCCGGGGCGGCGCATTAGACTTCGCCCCCGATGGACGCCCAGCCCGCCGCCCCCGACACCCGCCCCTGCGCGCACTGCGGGCGCGACGTGCCCCAGCGCGCCGGCGCCGGCCGCCCCTTCCGCTACTGCCGCGACAACGACGGCGCCTGCCAGCGCGCCTCCCGCAACTCGCGGATGCGCCACCGCAACGCCCCCGGCCTGCCCGGACAGGTGGCCCGCACCTGGGAGGCGGTGGACCGGCTCGACCAGATCGTGGAGACCCTCACCGAGGCGCTGCACGCCGAACTGTCCCCCACCGGCGTGGAACGGCAGCTCGCCCAGCTGCGCGCCGAGACCGCAGCCCAGGTGGCGGCCGCGCACGGCGAGCGCGACGAGGCCCGCCGCGACGCCGAGGACGCCGCCGCGACCGCCGCCCGGGCGCGCCAGGAGGCCCGCTCGGTGGTCAGGTCGGCCACCCGCCGGCGCTCGCCGTCCAGCTCCGTGCG
>NZ_JBSGJR010000955.1:0-1278 GCF_053605645.1 Micromonospora sp. NPDC003776 | reverse complement strand
GAAACACGCAACGCTGCACCTAAATGCATTTCGGGGAGAACCAGCTATCACGGAGTTTGATTGGCCTTTCACCCCTAACCACAGGTCATCCCCCAGGTTTTCAACCCTGGTGGGTTCGGTCCTCCACGAAGTCTTACCTCCGCTTCAACCTGCCCATGGCTAGATCACTCCGCTTCGGGTCTTGAGCGTGCTACTGAATCGCCCTATTCGGACTCGCTTTCGCTACGGCTTCCCCACACGGGTTAACCTCGCAACACACCGCAAACTCGCAGGCTCATTCTTCAAAAGGCACGCAGTCACGAGACACAAGCAAGCTTGTGTCCGACGCTCCCACGGCTTGTAGGCACACGGTTTCAGGTACTATTTCACTCCGCTCCCGCGGTACTTTTCACCATTCCCTCACGGTACTATCCGCTATCGGTCACCAGGGAATATTTAGGCTTAGCGGGTGGTCCCGCCAGATTCACACGGGATTTCTCGGGCCCCGTGCTACTTGGGTGTCTCTCAAACGAGCCGCTGATGTTTCGACTACGGGGGTCTTACCCTCTACGCCGGACCTTTCGCATGTCCTTCGCCTACATCAACGGTTTCTGACTCGTCCTGTCGCCGGCAGACGACAGAAGAGAGATCCCACAACCCCGTACACGCAACCCCTGCCGGGTCTCACACGTATACGGTTTGGCCTCATCCGGTTTCGCTCGCCACTACTCCCGGAATCACGGTTGTTTTCTCTTCCTGAGGGTACTGAGATGTTTCACTTCCCCTCGTTCCCTCCACACTGCCTATGTGTTCAGCAGCGGGTGACAGCCCATGACGACTGCCGGGTTTCCCCATTCGGAAACCCCCGGATCAAAGCCTGGTTGACGGCTCCCCGGGGACTATCGTGGCCTCCCACGTCCTTCATCGGTTCCTGGTGCCAAGGCATCCACCGTGCGCCCTTAAAAACTTGGCCACAGATGCTCGCGTCCACTGTGCAGTTCTCAAACAACGACCAGCCACCCATCACCCCGAACCCTTACGGTTCGAGTGCACTGGGGCCGGCGACTGAGGAAAACCATTCCCTCAGACACCCAACAGCGTGCCCGACACCCTTCCCGTCCTTTTCCGTTCCACGCCGAAGCAGTACTAGGAGAAAGTCAGTGAAGTGTGCCGAATAATCAACGTTCCACCCATGAGCAACCAGCATCGAACATTCGCCGATGTACTGGCCTCTGGACCGCTAGGCGGCCTAGAAGTGCTCCTTAGAAAGGAGGTGATCCAGCCGCACCTTCCGGTACG
>NZ_JBSGJR010000954.1:0-1279 GCF_053605645.1 Micromonospora sp. NPDC003776 | reverse complement strand
GACCGGCGCGACGCCGCAACCCGGGCGAGCGGGCCCACCGGCCCGGGCGCCGTACCTCACCCCGAACGCACCACCGCACCAACCGAAGGGAGATCGCCGTGAACGATCTCTTCACCTGGGCCGCGCTGGGCAGCCTGACCGGCGCCAGCGCCGCCACCCTCCTGGCCACCAACGTCATCGGCGGACTTATCGGGCCGAGCGGTGACAAGGCCCGCAAGTGGATCGCGCTGGGCGTCGCCCTGGTGCTGTCGTACCTGACGGCGGCGTTCGCCGACGACGCCGGTCCGGAGAAGTGGATCATCGCGTTCTTCAACGGCCTGGTCATCTTCTCCGCCGCCCTCGGCGTCAACCAGCTCCCGCCCGGCAACCGGCAGGCGACGAGCGCGTCGCCGACCCAGCTCGCGCAGGGACGCGAGCCCCGCTACATCCGCTCGTGGGTCTGAGAGAGGTGACCACGATGGTCTTCGGCATCATCAGCGCCGCCGTCCACATCGTCCTCGGCGCTCTGGTCGGCCAGCTGGCCGGCGGCGTGATCGGGCTGCTCGTCGGCGCGGTCGTCGGGCTGCTGATCGGCGCGCCCTTCGGCTGGGCGGTCGCCTCGGCCGGCACGTACGGCGCGGACGCGAAGGGGGTCCTCCTCTTCGTGGTCGACCACACCTGGAGCCTGCTCAACACCGTGGTCGGCGCGCTCTACCTCGCCCTGCACCTGGTCTTCGGGCACCAGCTCGACCGGGTGGTCTCCCAGGCCAGCGGCCGGGTCAACGTGGTCGAGGGGGTCTCACCCCGGTACGCCACCACGATCGGCACGGTCTGCGCCGGGTCCAGCCCGGGCATCCAGCGCCACGAGGACGTGCACATCCTCCAGGCCCGGCTGCTCGGCCCGCTCTACCTGCCGCTGGTCGTGCTCAACTACGTGCTGTTCACCATCGCGCCGGTGTGGCTGCTCTGGCACGACCACAGCAACGCCCCGATCAACCGGTTCACCCGGTACTTCGAGATCGGCGTCTACCCGCACGTGTGGAACGAGGCCATCGCGTACCGGATCCAGGGGACCCCGCCGCGATGACCGGCGCGATCGAGGCGGCCGTCGCGGACCTCGCGGCCTGGCTGACCGGGGCGGTGGGCGACCCCGTCCCGGTCGGCCCGCCCCGCGACGACCCGGACGGCGGGCTGACCGTCTGGCCGCTGGAGCTGCGGCCGGCCCGGCAGACCGCCGGCAGCGGCGGAGCGCGCGAGCCGTACCGGTTCGTGGTCCGGCTCCTGGTGGCCGGCGCCGGAC
>NZ_JBSGJR010000953.1:0-1286 GCF_053605645.1 Micromonospora sp. NPDC003776 | reverse complement strand
GGCGACGGCCCGGCCGCGGTCGTCGCCGGCCAGCTCGGTGACCCGCGCCCACGGGATCCGCCGCTGCCCGAGGAGCGCGCGCAGCCGCAGCTCCCCGGGGTCGGCGTCGGTGCCGGCCCGCCAGGCCCAGACCGCGACCGCGAGCGGGATCAGCAGCACCCAGAGCAGCCACCAACGAGCGGTGGCCAGCGGCAGCGCGCCGATGAACGCGACGATCGCGGCGACCAGGATCGCCTGGTTGTGGCGGAAGCGGACGGTGTCGGCGCGGTTCACCCCCCGATGATCGCACCCCGGCCCGAGGCCGGTCCGGGCGGGCGGGGACGGCGATGCCCCACTCCATCGATGTGATGCAGCTCACTGACATGTCCCATAACTGCCCGCGTCCGGGATCGTTATCTGGCGTGGCCGCGCCGGCACCCCGGCCGGCGTCGTCCGCGTACCCTCGCCCCGGCCCCTGACTCCGCACGTCGCTCCGCAACCGCACCGCCCCGTGCCCCCTCACGAAGGCGACCGCCGTGCCCGTCACCCACTCCTCCGGCGACCCGCGTCGCCGGGCGCCAGTGCCCGAACTCCTCGTGTCGCTCGCCGGGGCGTTCTTCGTCCTGGCCGGTGCGGCCGGCCTGGTCCCGGCCCGGTCCGCCGCGGCGCTCGCCGTCGCCGCCGGCTGCGCCCTGTCCTGTGTCCGCCTCGCCTGGCTCGCCGGCGCTCCGCCCGGCCCGGCCTCCCCGTCGGACTCGGCCTCCCCGTCGGACTCGGCCTCCCCGTCGGACTCGGCCTCCCCGTCGGGCCCGGCCTCCCCGTCGGGCTGGGCCGCCGGCTCAGCTCCTGCGCCGGACCCGGCCTCCGCGCCCGGCTCGCACCTGGCGCCCGGCTCACCGGCCGCGCCCGACGGGGCGCCACCCGCGCCGGCGACCGGCTGGCGCCGGACCCGCCGGGTCGCCCTCTCCCGCCGGGTCGCGGCGCTCCTCGACGCGGCCGTCCTGGCCGCCGGGCTCACGGTGGCCGTACTGCCGCTGACCGGCCCGTCGTACCGGTTGCCGGTGGCAGTGGGCGGCCTCGCCGTGAGCGCCTCGCTGCACGCGCTGGCCCTGCTTCGCCTCCCCGGACGGTCCCGGCTCTCCGGGTCGGAGCGGCTCCGTCGGGGCGTCGACGTCCTCGGCCTCGGCGTCAGCCTGCTCTTCGCCGGCGTGGTGCTGCTGCCGCCCGGTCCGGTGCCGCCGGCGGCGCGCGCCGCCACGGTGGCCGGGGCGGTCGGGTTGGCCGTGCTGCTGGTCGGCGCGCTGACC
>NZ_JBSGJR010000952.1:0-1287 GCF_053605645.1 Micromonospora sp. NPDC003776 | reverse complement strand
TGGTGAGCAGTCCGAGAGCGATCATCCCGACCCCGAGCAGGAGGTGCAGCCAGTTGTCGGCATCGTTGAGACGCCTGGACCGGGCGTCGCTGACCCTGGCCGGGATGTCCGGCCGGCTCACCGGGCCGGCCGAACCGGCGCTCCAGGAGGCGGCCGAGGCCGACCGCTCGTTGCGTGAGCTGGCGACCAGGGTGGCCAGCGTGGAACGGGCCCTCAACCTCGCGCCCCGGGGGCCGCTGGCCCAGGTGCACGCCGCCCTGACCGCCCAGCTGGAGGACGGGGTGGCCGCGTACGAGCGGCTGGTGGTGGCCGCGGCCGGCTATGTCGCCGAGGACGCCCGCCCGACCACCGAGCACCCGGCCGCCGGCCGTCTCACCGAGGCCACCGACCTGCTCCAAGGCGTCGCCGCCGCGCTGGCCGAGCTGCGCACCGCCGGCACCCCCCTGCGTACCCCCTGACCGGCCTCAGTCGGGGGTGGTGACGGCCACGGGCGTGGTCCAGGGGGAGGTGCCGACCACGTTGTAGGCGCGGATCCGGTAGTGGTAGGTGGCGCCCCGGGCCAGCCCGGAGTTGGTGAACCCGCGGCCCGTGACGGTGAAGCTCTCCACCCCGCGACTGAACCCCGGATCGGTGGCCCGCTGCACCACGAACCCGGAACCCGGCCCGGTCGGGGCGCCGGCCCCCCAGCTCAGCGATACCGTGGCGGTGTCCGGAGCGGGCGCGTTGGCGCTGACACCCACCGCCGTCGGCACGGCCGGCCGGGGCGGGGTGGTCACCGCGGCCACCGTCGACCAGGGCGACGCCGCGCCCAGGTACGTGGTGCGGACCCGGTAGTAGTAGGTGGTCTCCGGGGCGACCGCCGGGTCCACGTGCGCGTCGCCCACCGTGATGGCGGTGGTCCCCGGCCCGCTGGTGAACGTCGGGTTGGTCGCCCGCTGCACGTCCACCCCGGTGGCGAACGACCGGTTCGCCCAGCGCAGCGCCACCCGCAGCGGCGCGGCCGGCGGCACCACCGCGACCGGCTTCGCCGGGGCGGTGAGCTGCACCGCGGCGGGGATGCTGTTCGACCAGGCCGAGCAGCTCACCGCGTTCTCCGCCCGGATCCGGTAGTGGTAGGTGACCCCGGGCGTCACCGTGGCGTCGGTGTACCGGGTGGCGGTGGCGGCCACCGTGATCTCGGTCAGCCCGGCGGTGGGAGGTGGCCGTGCCCGTACGGCTCACCGGCGCCGAGGCGCTGGCGCTGCGCATGACCAGCCTGCTGCTGCGCCCGCACCCGGTGGCCCGCCC
>NZ_JBSGJR010000951.1:0-1288 GCF_053605645.1 Micromonospora sp. NPDC003776 | reverse complement strand
GCTGCTCTACGCGGCCGACCGGGCGCACCACGTCGCCACCGTGGTCCGGCCGGCGCTGGTCCGCGGCGCGGTCGTGATCAGCGACCGGTACGTCGACTCGTCCCTGGCCTACCAGGGGGCCGGCCGTACGCTGCCGGTGCAGGAGGTCTCCTGGCTCTCCTCGTGGGCCACCGGCGGGCTCAAGCCCGATCTGGTGGTGCTCCTCGACGTCGAACCGCACACCGGGCTGTCCCGCGTCGAGTCCCGCAGCCAGGGCGCCGACCGCCTGGAGGCCGAGTCGATCGCGTTCCACGAGCGGGTCCGGTACGCCTTCCTCGACCTGGCCGCCGCCGACCCCAAGCGCTACCTGGTGCTCGACGCCTCCCGGCCGGCCGAGGAGATCGCCCAGGCGGTGGCCCGGCGGGTGGACGAGTTCCTGGTCGACCCGGCCGGCATCGTGCACCCCCGCCCGGCCCACGGCCCGGACACCACGGTCCAGCCGGAGTTATCCGACGCGGAGCTGGTGACCATGGAGCGCCCCAACTGATGGCGGACGTCTTCGCCGACCTGGTCGGGCAGGACGAGGCGGTGGCGACGCTGCGGCGCGCCGCCGCCTCGGCCGCCGCCCTGCTGCGCGCCGCCGCGGCGCCGGCCGGCCCGGTCCCCGGCGGGGACGACGCCGACGACGAACTGGCCGCCCTCGCCGAGGAGTTCGACGAGCCAGCCGCCGCCCCGGCCGAGGCGACGAGCGCCGGCGGCGAGCCCGGCGCGGGGATGACCCACGCCTGGATCTTCACCGGGCCGCCCGGCTCGGGCCGCTCGGTCGCCGCCCGGGCCTTCGCCGCCGCGTTGCAGTGCGTGCACGGCACCGGCTGCGGCAGCTGCCCCGGCTGCCACACCACGATGACCGGCACCCACGCGGACGTCCGCCTGGTGGTGCCCGAGGGGCTCTCCATCAGTGTCAAAGAGACGCGCGCCCTGGTGCTGCGGGCGGCCAGCACGCCGTCCGGCGGGCGCTGGCAGGTCGTCATCATCGAGGACGCCGACCGGCTCGGCGAGAGGGCGAGCAACGCGCTGCTCAAGGCGATCGAGGAACCATCGCCGCGGACCGTCTTCCTGCTCTGCGTCCCGTCCATTCACCCGGACGACATCTCGGTGACGATCCGGTCGCGTTGTCGGGTCGTACCGCTGCGGCAGCCGCCAGCGCGGGCGGTGGCCGGACGACCCACCTGGAGAGTTCTCGTGAAGATTCGACGCTTCAGCGCGGCGGCCTTCGCCGCGGCGCTGCTCATCCCCGGCCTGACGGCCT
>NZ_JBSGJR010000950.1:0-1312 GCF_053605645.1 Micromonospora sp. NPDC003776 | reverse complement strand
GCGCCGGTGACCCGGCGGACGGCGAGCACGGCGAGCACGGCCGCCACGATGATCCAGAGCGAGACCTGGAGGCCGACCGCGCGGAGCAGGACGAGCACCACCACCACGATCGCCGCGGTGACGGCGAGGGTCCGCAGCACCGGTCGCAGTCGCCCCGGCCGGGCCGCGTCCGGCGCCGCGTCCGGTTCCTCGGCGAACGACAGCAGGTCGTCGATGCTGGTGCTCACGCGGACACCACCGGGTCGGTCCGGTCGCTGCGCCGACCGATCCGCTCGCTCATCCGGTCGCCTCCGGGGCGGCGGCCAGGCTGGTCAGTTCGCCGCGCAGCCGGCGCAGCGCGGCCCGGGCCTGATCCCGCATCCGCTCGTCGACGGTGTGGGTCGCGTAGCGAGCCTCGCGGTAGACGTGCGCGAAACCGTCCAGCACGTCGGCGCTGGCGATCGCCGGGACGCCCGCCGCCGGGTCCCCGCGCAGCAGCCGGCTGACCAGGTCGGTGGGGGTGTCCCCGGCGAGCCGGGGCACCCCGGCATCCTCGGCGGCCTCCTCCAGCCGGACCCAGCAGGCGATCACGGCGGTCCGCGGGTCGGTGTCCCGGTCGTCCAGCTCCACCAGGCCGGCGTCGAGCGCGGCGACCACCTCGCGGGCGGTCCCCTCGGCGGTACGCCGGGTCCGGCGTACCGGCACCGCCCGGGTGGTCCGCCGCAGCGCTCCGCTGAGCACCGTCCACAGCACATAGCCCACCGCGGCCAGCACGGCCAGGGTGAGCACGGCGAGGGCCGTCCACAGGATCCACCGGGGAATCTCGGCGGAGGTGGGTGGGCCGGCGTCCCGGGGCTCGACCGGGATCGAGGCCGCCGGCTCGGCGGTGGGATAGTCCGGCACGTACGGGATGGTGTCGGCGGCGGGCGGGATGCGGCTGGCGCCGATCGACGAGTGCCCGGCGGCGATCGCGGCGACGGCGAGCAGCAGGGTCACCGCCGCGACCGGCCACCACCTGCGCAGCACGCCGAGGTCCATCCCACCGCCCCACGCACTCGTCAGTCCACCCCGGCCAACCGCTTCGCCCGGGCGAACACCTCGTCCAACATCGCCGGTGTCAACCGCCCGGTGAAGGTGTTCTGCTGGCTGACGTGGTAGCAGCCGAGCACCTCCGGTGCGGACCCGCCGGACCAGTGTGCCCCATGGCCGAACACCGGGCGCGGCGCGGGCGGGCGTTGCGCTGGAGGACCCGGAGTCGGTGCTGTCGTTGTACGTCGCGCTCCTGGTGCACGAACTCGACGCGTAGGCCCCTCGCAGCGCTAATCCACCCACC
>NZ_JBSGJR010000949.1:0-1315 GCF_053605645.1 Micromonospora sp. NPDC003776 | reverse complement strand
CACTCGTCCGGCCGTTGCGTGTTCGCCCGCCGGTGCGGCGCACCGGCCAGCGGGTGTTGCTGCCGGAGCGGCCGGTCCAGAACGGTGACAGCCGCCACATCGGCCGCGCCGTCGTGCCGCCCGGGACCGGGAAGGCGTCCCGGTCCAGGTAGCCGTGGCGCCGGTAGAGGTCCCGGTCGGCGTCGCTGAGGGCCTCCGTGTAGGTCGGCAGGCTCAGGGTGTCCATCCAGCGCTGCGCCCCGGCGAGCAGCGCGGCGGCCCGGCGTACCCGGTCTGGCCCGGGCGCGGCCAGCATCGCCAGGTGGTTGTGCGGCTCGGTGGGGCGGCGCGCGGCGAGCGCCCGGCCGAGGCGGAGGAACCGCTCGTGATAGGCCCCGCACGCCGCGCCGAGGCGGTCGACGTACCGGGCCGGGGAGGGGATGGGCCGGTACCGGTGGAACCAGATCGTGGCCGCCGTGCCGTCCGGCAGCAGGAAGGCGTCGCCGAAGAGCAGCGCGTGCTCCACCCAGATGCGGGCCACGGCGGCCAGGACGGTGGCGCGGCGCCGCTCGTCCGGGACGAGCCAGGCGCCGAGGGTGGTCGGACAGAGGGTGTCGCTGACGAGGTCGACGATCCGGTCGGTGTCGCACCACCGGGCCCGGACGACAGGCGTGCTCACGCTCATGGGAACTCCTGGTCGGGTCGATCGGGTAGGTCGGAAGGGGCCGCCGGTTGGGACGCGGGGCTCTCCGCGGGCCGGCGCGGGCCACCAGGGGCCGTCAGGCAGGCGGGTACGCGGAGCTGCCGGTGCCGCCCGCCGTGGCGGGACGGACCGGCTCGTCGGTCAGGCGGGTCGGGTGCCCGGTCGGGGTGAGCGCGACGGGTGGGCGCTGTCGCCGGAGTCGCGGCACGGGCGCCCGGACTGGGCGGGCGGCGTCCAGTCGTGGGCGGTGGCTTCCGCCAGATCGCCGTGCCCCGCGGTCCCGGCACCGGCGCCGGTCGTGGTCGGGGCGTGCGTGCCGGACCCGGCGGCGATGTCCGCCGGAAGCGGCCGGGGGTGGCCCGGTTGACCGGTCCGCAGAGCCGGACCGACCGCGGTGAAGCTCCACCGCGTCCGGAGCGAGGCGGGGTGTCCCCGCCCGACCCGGGAAACCCGCTCGGTGACCTCGAACAGGACCGGTCGGGTCGCGGCGGCCGGGCCGATCGGATCCGCGGCCGGGGCGGGCACGGCAGGCGGGACATGATCGCGTGCGCGGCCAGCTGAGGCAGCATCTTTCCCGGATGGCTGGAGGTCTGCGGGACGTATCGGCCTCGCCGCTGGTCACGGGCGGGCTGC
>NZ_JBSGJR010000948.1:0-1320 GCF_053605645.1 Micromonospora sp. NPDC003776 | reverse complement strand
CACACCCACAAACCGGACACCGCACCCCAACGGGGCACAGCCTGCCCACCGGCCGGCCCCGTCAGTGGAACGCCATGGACGTCTCCGGGCGCCGGTGACCTCCATGGCGGTCCACCCGCGACGGCGAGATCGGGCCGCATCCGGACATCCGGGACATAGTTCCTGCCCGGCCGGGGAAGTACCCGCTCGATCAACTCGATCTGCCGCAGATCGCGCCATCCGCCGGCCGCGACACCCCGACACACCGCAACCCGCGCCCGCCACCATCCCCGAACACCCGCGCCCCCCGAAACCCCGCAACCCGAGCCGCCCGCGCGTCCCCGGGCATCCGTGCCCCCGAAACCCGCAACCCGAGTCACTCGCGCATCCCCGGACACCGGCGCCCCCGACACCCCGCTACCCGAGCCGCCCGCCCATTCCCGGCCCACCCGCGACGCCCCAAACGCCGCAACCCCACTCGCCCGCCGCCCACCCTGCCCGCCGACGCGGGGCAAACCCGGGCCGACTCGAGATCCCCGCAACTTCCGGGAAGTGCTGCCTCCCGCGGCGCCGAGGCAGCAACGTCCCTGATGTCGGGGTGTCCGCGACCAGGGCACGCCGGCCCGCGACCCCGGCGATGAGCACCTAGGGTGGTCAGCGTGGCGACCCTTCTGCTTCTGCGACACGGACGCACCACCGCGAACGCCGACGGCGGCCTGGCCGGCCGGCAACCGGTCGAGCTGGACGAGACCGGCCGGGCCCAGGCCACGGCGGTCGGCGAGCGGCTGAAGGGGCTGCCCCTCGCGGCGGTGGTGACCAGCCCGCTGATCCGCTGCCGGCAGACCCTCCAACTGGCCCTGCCCGAGGCCGAGCCGGTCGTCGAGGAGGGGCTGATCGAGTGCGGGTACGGCAGCTGGGAGGGGCAGCCGCTGAAGAAGCTGGCGAAGGAGCCGCTCTGGCCCGTGGTGCAGCAGCACCCGAGCGCCGCCGTCTTCCCCGACGGGGAGTCGATGGCGGCGATGGCGGCGCGCGCGGTCGGGGCGGTACGCGCCTGGGACGCCCGGATCTCCGCCGAGCACGGCCCGGAGGCGGTCTGGCTGGCGTGCAGCCACGGCGATGTGATCAAGGCCATCGTGGCGGACGCGCTCGGCGTACACCTGGATCTGTTCCAGCGGATCGTGGCGGACCCGGCGTCGGTGACGGCGATCCGCTACACGCCGCTGCGGCCGTTCCTGGTGCGGCTCAACGACCCAGCTCGCACCGCATGTGCGGCGCGGACAGCTGGTCATCCTCAAGTGCACGGTGCCGCCGGCCACCACGCGCACCCTGGTCGCACCGCTG
>NZ_JBSGJR010000947.1:0-1325 GCF_053605645.1 Micromonospora sp. NPDC003776 | reverse complement strand
CGGGGATGCTCCTATGGATGTCAAGCGGTGTTCAGGGCGGCGAAGTCGGTGAGGAGAGCTGCGTGAACCTCGCGGACGACGTACCGCTTGAGGCATCGCATGATCTCTTTCTTGCTGAGGCCTTGCTTGGTGCGTTTCTCGACGTAGGCGCGGGTGCGGGGTTCGTGGCGCATGCGGCTGAGCACGATCGTGTGCAGGGCGTTGTTCGCGGCTCTGTCGCCGCCGCGGTTGAGGCGGTGGCGGTCGGTGCGTCCGCTGCTGGCGGGAATGGGCGCGGCGCCGCAGAGGTGGGCCAGGGCGGCCTCGGATCGCAGTCGGTCGGGGTTGTCGCCGGCGGTGGTCAGGAGTTGCCCGGCGACTTCGGGGCCGGCCCCGAACAGGCTGCTCAGCGTGGGGGCGGTCCGGGCGACGGTGGGGCGTAGCCGTCGATCGGCCAGAGTGATCTCCTCGGTGAGTGCGGTGATCCGGGTGGCGATCGCGGCGAGGGCGGCGTTCGTGGCGTGGATCGGGTCGGTGAGTGCGGACTCGTCGACGCTCAGGTCGACGCATCGTTGCACGAGCGCGGCCCCGGTGGCCCCGGCCAGGTGTTCCCGTGTCGCCTCGGGGGCCGAGGTGAGGAGGCCATGGAGCTGGTTCAGGGCGGCGGTGCGGGCCTTGACCGCTCCTCGGCGGGCAACGCGTAGGGCGCGGATCGCCTCAGCGGGGCCGGTGCGGGTCTTCGGGACACCAGCGGCTTGCTCGGACAGGGCCGCGCGGGCGGCGGCGAGGGCGTCGATCGGGTCGGACTTGCCCTTGCTTCGACGGGTTTTGCGGTCGGGGCGGTCGATCTCCACCACGGTGACGCCCGACGCGGTCAGGTGCCGCGCGAGGCCAGCGCCGTAGGCGCCGGTGCCCTCCACCCCGACCTTGACGACCCGGCCGAAAGCACGCAGCCAGGCCAGCAGCTGCTGATATCCGGCGGCGGTGGCGGCGAATTCATGGTCGCCGAGCACACGACCCGCCTGGTCGACCGCGGCGGCGTGGTGAGTCTTTCCGTGGGTGTCGACTCCACCCGTGACCTGGCGCTTCTTGGCTGTCATCCTGGAACCGTCGTCCCTTTCGCTTGCACCGACAGGGTCGGCACGCACTCGCCGGGACGGGCGGACAGGACAGTGATGGGGCCTCTTGCACAGGCTCCTATCAGGTCACGACGCCCCTGCCAGTGACGTGCAGGAACGGGGTCACCCGGAACCGGTCGACGAATCCCACAGCAGGACAGCATCGTCGGTCAGGCACTGAGTCAGACCAGACCGGGTGACCCCACCTACATCCTCACTGTCAGGCAC
>NZ_JBSGJR010000946.1:0-1326 GCF_053605645.1 Micromonospora sp. NPDC003776 | reverse complement strand
CGACCGAGCAGGCCCGGTCGGTGGCGGCGGCGCGGGAGGAGTTGACCGCCGTGCGGGAGCGGCTCGCCCCGCAGCAGGCCCGGCTGCGCGAGCTGGGCGTACCGGCGATGTCGCTGCTGCCCACGCCACCCGAGGTGACGGAGGCGGCCCGGTCGATGGCGGGTGGACCGGCAGCCGTGCTGGCCGCCCTGCGCAGCGCCCGGGGCTGGGCGGAGGCGGCCGAGGACACCCTCGCCGCCCGGGGCCTGCCCCGGCTGGCCCGCTGGTCGGCACGCCCCCGCAACCTGCTGGTGTACGGGCCGCTCGCGCTGCTGGTCCCGCTGGTCCAGCTGCTGCTCTTCGCCGCCACCGGCACCGGGGCGGTGAGCATCGCGGCGCTGGTGGTGGGGTTGCCGATGCCGGCGGTCGCGTTCATGGTGGGCTGGCTGGCGGTGGGACGGCTGTTCCGGCCCCGCCCGGCGGACCGGGTGGACCGGACACCCCGCTTCGGCGCGCTGGTGTGCCTGGTCCCGGCGGTGCTGGCCACCGCCGGGCTGGTCCTGGCGATGTTCCCGGGCTGACCGCGGACACGCCGGTGGCCCCCGCTCGGGGAGCGAGGGCCACCGGGCGGTACGCCTCAGCGCGGGATGATCAGCGACATCGCCTCGGCGCGCGACTTGGCGTCGCGCTGGAACGTGCCCCGGACCGCCGAGGTGATCGTCTTCGCGCCCGACTTCTGGATGCCGCGCATCGCCATGCACATGTGCTCGCACTCGAGCACCACCACGACGCCGCGCGGGGCCAGTTTGGCCATCAGCAGGTCGGCGATCTGCGAGGTGAGCCGTTCCTGCACCTGCGGGCGGCGGGCGAACACCTCGACCAGCCGGGCCAGCTTGGACAGCCCGGTGATCCGGCCGTCCGGCCCGGGGATGTAGCCGATGTGCGCGACGCCCCGGAAGGGCAGCAGGTGGTGCTCGCAGAGACTGGTCACGTCGATGTCGCGGACCAGCACCAGTTCCTCGTGGTTGGCCTCGAAGGTGGTGCTGAGCACCTGCGCCGGGTCCACCCGCAGGCCGGCGAAGAGCTCGGCGTACGCGCGGGCGACCCGGGCCGGGGTCTGCTGGAGGCCGTCCCGGTCCGGGTCCTCGCCGACGGCGATGAGGATCTCCCGGACCGCCTTCTCGATCCGGGCCAGGTCGACCGTCTCCTCGACCGGGCGCCCGGTCAGCTTGCCGCTGATCAGGCGCGCGGCGACGAAGTCGAGGCCGTCCTCATCGGGCTCGGTCGCGGAGACGGGCCGCGGCGCGGTTGGGGCGGGGGCAGGCGGGTCGGGGGTGCGTGGTGGAG
>NZ_JBSGJR010000945.1:0-1327 GCF_053605645.1 Micromonospora sp. NPDC003776 | reverse complement strand
TGAACCGCCCCGGATCTTGTAGAGACTTCCCGGCTTGGGAAGGATCGAGAGATGGCAGGAACGAAGCCGTATCCGCAGGAGTTGCGTGAGCGGGCGGTGCGGATGGTCGTGGAGGTGCGGCCGAACTACGAGTCGGACTGGGCGGCCATCACCGCCGTGGCGGCCCGGCTCGGGATCGGCACGGCCGAGACGCTGCGCAAGTGGGTCCGTCAGGCGCAGGTCAACGACGGGCAACGGCCCGGGGTCACGACGGAGGAGTCGGCGGAGCTGAAGCGGCTGCGGCGGGAGAACGCCGAGCTGCGGCGGGCGAATGAGATCTTGAAGGCCGCGTCGGCTTTCTTCGCGGCCGAGCTCGACCGGCCTACGACACGCTGGTGAGATTCGTCGACGCCCATCGGGGCCGCTTCGGCGGAGTCGAGCCGATCTGCCGCGTGCTGCGCCAGCACGGGCTGCAGATCACCCCGAGCGGCTACTGGGCAGCCAAGAAGCGTCCGCCGTCGAAGCGGCAGGTGCGCGATGCGCGGCTGACGGAACTCGTCCGTGGGATCCACGCCGCGAACTACGGCGTATACGGAGCCCGCAAGGTCTGGCACGAACTGCACCGCCAAGGTCACGCGACGGCTCGGTGCACGGTCGAACGGTTGATGCGTGATGCTGGCCTGGCCGGCGTCGTCCGCGGCAAGAAGATCCGCACCACCATGTCGGACCCTGGGCATCAGCGGGCCGCTGATCTGCTCCACCGGGACTTCACCGCAGCCCGGCCGAACAGGTGCTGGGTCGCGGACTTCACGCACGTCGCGACCTGGTCGGGCGTGGTCTACGTCGCGTTCGTCGTCGACGTGTACTCCCGGGCGATCGTGGGCTGGTCCGCGGCGACTAACAAGCGCACCCCGCTGGTCCTGGCCGCCCTGGACATG
This sequence comes from Micromonospora sp. NPDC003776, assembly GCF_053605645.1. NCBI lineage: Bacteria > Bacillati > Actinomycetota > Actinomycetes > Micromonosporales > Micromonosporaceae > Micromonospora > Micromonospora sp. NPDC003776. Next base: position 410 of record NZ_JBSGJR010000945.1, on the reverse strand, counting down.
GGGCTGTGGCGCCGCGACCGCGCCGGACGGCCGGTCGGGGCGGGCCTGATACATCACAGCGATGCGGGCAGTCAGTACACGTCGTTCCGGTTCACCACCCACCTGCTCGACGCCGGTATCGACGCCTCCATCGGCAGCGTCGGCGACGCCCTCGACAACGCGCTGATGGAATCCACCATCGGCCTCTACAAGACCGAGCTGATCAAACCCCGCCGGCCGTGGCGCAGCCTGGCCCAGGTCGAACTGGCCACCGCAGAGTGGGTCGACTGGTACAACAACCAGCGCCTGCACTCAGCCACCGGCCACGTGCCACCCACCGAATACGAATCGATGTTCTACGCTCAACCCCAGCCCCGCGAGGTGGTTGGAGCCAACAGTTGAGGTCTCCACAGAACCCGGGGCGGTTCACA
>NZ_JBSGJR010000944.1:0-1328 GCF_053605645.1 Micromonospora sp. NPDC003776 | reverse complement strand
GGGCCGGACGCTCCTATGCCGCGTCAAGTAGTCGGGGTGGGTTTTCGAGGCGTCGGTAGAGGTCTCGGGCGATGTAGCGCTTGAGGCAGCGTTTGATCTCGCGGTCGGTTTTGCCTTGGGTGCGGCGGCGCTCGGCGTAGGCGCGGGTGGGTTCGTCGCGTTGCAGGCGGCACAGGGCGATGGTGTGCAGGGCGCGGTTGAGTTGGCGGTCGCCTGAGCGGTTGAGCCGGTAGCGGATGGTCTTGCCCGAGGAGGCGGGGATCGGGGCGGCGCCGGCGAGCATGGCGAACGCGGCGTCGTTGCGGCAGCGGCCGGGGTGGGACCAGGCGGTAAGCACGGTGGCCGCGACGATCGGTCCGACGCCGGTCAGCTGCAGCAGGTCCGGTCGCCAGGAACGCACGATGGTCCGGATGGCTTTCTCGTGTGCGGTGGCTTCGGTCTCGAGGAAGCGGACGCGGCGGGCGAGGTCCCGCAACACGGTCAGGCTGGTGAACACCTCGACGTCGGCGCTGGTGGCGGGGCGTAGTCGGATGGCGGTGGCGAGCATGGCCCGGGTGCTCTGGCCACGGAACCGGGCCCGCACCACCTCCGGGGCGGTGATCACCATGGCGTGCAGCTGCCGCTGGGCGTCCGCGCTGGCTTCCACGGCGGCACGGCGGGCCGTCAGCCGTGTCTGCAGCGCGGCCCGTTCGGGCCCGGTCTTGGGCTGCGCCAGCCGGGCGCGGGCCAGAGCGTCGCGGGCGGCGCGTTCGGCGTCGATCGGATCGGACTTCGCCCCGCCGCGGCGGGGCGGGCGCACCGGCCGGTCCAGCTCGACGACCAGCTCACCAGCCTCGGCCAGGTGCCGGGCAAGGCCGGCCCCGTAACCGCCGGAGCCTTCGAGGGCCCAGGCCCTCAACCCTGAGTGCTGCTCGGCCAGGGCCACCAGCTCGGCGTAGCCGTCCGGGTCGGTGCCCACCGTCGCTCTGGCGAGAACACCACCGGTACGGGTGTCGAGCAGCGCGGCGGTGTGGGTGTCTTTGTGCGTGTCGACGCCGATGACGACCTCGACCACATCTGCCAGCATGGACATGCGTTCTCTCCTCACCGTGGGGACGCGAGGTCCGGTCCGGTGCGGAGATGGCAGGACTGTGATGAGACACGCCAGCCACGAACTGGCGGTCAAGCTCCTGATCAGGCCAAACGTCTCCCGCCCCGGGCCGGCGCCGGCAGCAGCAGGCGGACAAGTCCGGCCGAAGGCACGAAGCCAGTCAGACCTAGGGTCACGCCCACCGCTGCCAGCTATCAGCTCACCACTGCTGAACCGACCACGCCATGCTCACAGTCAG
>NZ_JBSGJR010000943.1:0-1329 GCF_053605645.1 Micromonospora sp. NPDC003776 | reverse complement strand
CGCCGCCCGGGTGACCGGTGGTCACCCGGGCGGCCCGGCCCGGCGGGAGTCAGGCGGGCGGCAGCAGGTCGGCCGAGCGGCCGGCCACCACCGCGCCGATCAACCCCAGCGCCGCGGCCGCCGGCATCGGGTCCAGCCCGCGCCCGTCCCGCAGGCGCAGGGAGACCGAACCGTCGGCGGCCTCCCGGGCGCCGATCACCCCGACGTACGGCACCTTGCGGCGGGCCGCGTCGCGGATCCGGGCGCCCAGCGACCCGGCGTGGTCGACCTCGACCCGCAGCCCGGCCGCCTCGGCCCGGCGGGCCAGCGCGTCGGCCACGTCCGCCTGGCCGCCGTCGACCGGCAGGAGCACCAGCTGCACCGGGGCGTACCAGACGGGGAAGGCGCCCGCGTGCACCTCGATCAGGTAGGCGAAGAGCCGTTCCATGCTGCCGACCAGGCTCCGGTGCACCATCACCGGCCGTTTCCGGCTCCCGTCCGCGTCGGTGTACGACAGGTCGAACTTCTCGGGCTTGTCGAAGTCGAGCTGGATGGTGGAGATGGTCGACTCCCGGCCGGCCGCGTCGACGATCTGGATGTCGATCTTCGGGCCGTAGAACGCCGCCTCACCGGGTCCCTCGGTGAAGTCGACCCCGTCGAGGGCGGCCCGGAGCAGCTCCTCGGCCCGCGCCCACTGGGCGTCGTCGCCGACGTACTTCTCCCCCGGCCCGCGCAGCGACAGCCGGAACCCGGCCGGCCGCACGCCGAGCGCGGCGTGCGCCTCCCGGATCAGCCGGAGGATCTCCCGTACCTCGTCGCCCACCTGCTCCAGGGCGCAGAAGTTGTGCGAGTCGTTCAGCGAGATGGCGCGCACCCGGGACAGCCCGCCCAGCACCCCGGACCGCTCCGCCCGGTACATCCCGCCGATCTCGGCGACCCGCAGCGGCAGCTCCCGGTAGGAGCGGCCGCGGGCACGGTAGACCAGCGCGTGGTGCGGGCAGAGCGCCGGACGCAGCACGAACTCGTCGTCGGCGCTCAGCCGCATCGGCGGGAACATGTCGTCGGCGAAGTAGCCGAGGTGGCCGGAGATCTCGAACAGCTCCCGCTTGCCCAGCGGCGGCGAGTAGACGTGCCGGTAGCCGGCCCGGCGCTCCAGGTCCCGCACGTACTCCTCGACGGCGTGCCGGGCGGCGGCGCCGGCCGGCAGCCAGATGGGCAGCCCGGCGCCGGCGAGGGGGTCGGAGACGAACAGCTCCAGCTCCCGGCCGAGCCTGCGGTGGTCGATCATGTCGCTCTCCTTGATCGGGTACGACCCGGAGGCGAGCTGGCCCGGAACGCCGCGAGGCCCCG
>NZ_JBSGJR010000942.1:0-1345 GCF_053605645.1 Micromonospora sp. NPDC003776 | reverse complement strand
GCCGACCCGCGCAAACGCACCGGGCAGGAGTGGGATCAGGTGCGGGAGGCGATCCCTGGCGGGAAGGATCTGCCGGCCAACGTCGTCAAGGCGCGTACCCGGCAGGCGGCTCGGTTCCTCAACGCCAACGGTCGCCTGCCGGTGGATGTGTTCGAACTGGAAGGCGCGCCGCGGGTGCCGCGGATGTTGCTGCTTGCGGCGTGTGACCGGCAGCAGGCCACGATCGAACGCGGCGAGGCCGACCCGGGCAGGGTGCTGCTGCGCCTGCAGTTGCCCACTCGTCCGGATCCGCGTACGTACGGGGACTGGACGTGGGTGGCCTGCCCGATCAGCCTGCCGCCCACCGTCCCGGCGGGCGCGGTGCTGCACCTGCCCACCCTGCGCCTCAATGGCCGGCAGGTACGCGCCGATATCGCCTACACGCACGCGGTGCCGGCAGCCCGGCCCACCGGCCACTCGGTGGCGCTCGGGGTGGACTGGGGTTTGAACACGCTGCTGAGCGCGGGGGCCCTGCGACTGCGAGCCGATGGCCGGATCACCGCGTTGGGCGCTGGTGGCCAGTTCCGGGCCGCCGGAGTGCTTGCCAAACAGCATCGCCTTCGCCGCCTGTCAGAGCGGCTACATGCGAAGGCCGATCAGTATCTGCGGCTGACTGCCGGCCGCCGTGAGGAGCACCTGAGCGCGAAACACGAGGTGCTGCGCGAGGAGATCCGCCGCGTGTCCGAACGCCGCTCGAACCTCAACGCCGCGCTCGCGTGGGCTGCCGCCCGCTGGACCGTGGACCAGGCGATCGCCGCCCGCGCGACCGTGATCTATGTGGAAGATCTGCGATCTTTGGAAGCCAAGGGGATGGGCGCCACCCTGAACACGCGCCTGTCCCAGCAGGTCGGCGGGCAGATCGTCGACCGGATGCGGCACCTCGCCGCCGAGCACGGTATCGCCGTGGTCGGCGTCCCCGCCCGCAACACCTCCAAACACTGCCCGCAATGCCTGACCCCGCTACGGCACCGCAAAGCCCCCGACCAGCCCGCCACCCCGGGCTGGAAGTGGGCCATCTGCCCCAACACGCAAGGGTGCGGCTGGCAAGGCGACCGCGACCACGGCGCCTGGCGGCGCATCGCCGCCCGCGGCCTCACCCACCAGACCAAAACCGTCACCGACCACAGCAACGCCGCCATGATCATCCGGACGGTCGTGGACACCCTCGAAGCCACCGCCGGCGTCACCCCCACGACCAAGACCAGCCGGGCGGACCGGTCGAAGACCGGCCCCACCCGGCACCAGCCACCACGCCCCGCGCCCAGGCGACGCAGGGCACCCTCCCCCACCCGGCCCCACCACGGCC
>NZ_JBSGJR010000941.1:0-1359 GCF_053605645.1 Micromonospora sp. NPDC003776 | reverse complement strand
CGAGGCGACGGCGACCAGTACGCCCACGCGTCGGACCCGTCGGCGGCGCGCGCCGGTGACGTCGAGGAAGACCGGCCGGGACGGCGGGGAATGAATCCCAGGCCGAGCCGGCGACCGCGTTACCGGCGGCCAGGTCGGCGGGATCGAGCACGTTGGGCAGGGCGGCCTGGGCGGCCGGCGAGTAGAACGCCTTCGCCACCGCCACCGCGGCGATCGCCACCAGGGCCAACCAGGCGGTCCCGGCGTCGCGGACGCCGAGCAGCAGCAGGATCCCGGCCAGCGCGCCCAGGTTGGCCACCATCATGATCTTCCGCCGGTCGAACCGGTCGGCGATGGTGCCGGTGTACGGCAGCAGCAACGCCGTCGTGCCGGTGTCCACGGCGAGCACCAGGGCGCCCCACACCCCGCTGCCGGTCAGCGCGGGCAGGAGCACCAGCAGCGGCACCATGACGAACCAGTCGGCGCCGAACACCACCAGTTCGGCGAGGAACAGATTGCGGAAGTCGCGATTGCGGACGAGGACCGAGACGGTGGGTGACACGCGGGAACCCTACCGGGCCGGTCAGACCACGGCCGTGCGGCGCAGCAGCTGGGAGACGGTGACGAAGGTGTAGCCGCGGGCGCGCAGCCCGGTGATCATGTCCGGCAGGCCGCGGAGCGCGACGAGGCGCTGCTCGGTGCCGACGTCGTGGCCGAGCAGGATGGTGCCCGGCTGGACGTCGGCGACGATCCGGCGGGCGTGGCCGGCGGGATCGTGCGGGAACTCCCCCTCGACCATCTGCAACGTCCACAGCACCAGCCGGTAGTCCAACCGGGCGGCGGCGTGCAGCACCGCCCCGCCCAGGTGCCCCCAGGGCGGGCGGAGCAGGCGGGGCGCCACGCCGGTCGCCGCGGCGATCGCGTCGTGGCTGCGCCGCAGGTCGTCGTACGCGGTGTGGGCGTCCATCCGGGCCAGGTCGTGGTGCGCCCAGCTGTGGTTGCCGACCTCGTGCCCGGCCAGCCGGTCCCGCACCAGCGCGGCGTGCTGCCGGGCCCGCTCCCCGACCAGGAAGAAGGTGGCCGGGACCCCGTACTTGGCCAGGGTGTCCAGCACCATGGGAGTCCACTCTGGCCGAGGGCCGTCGTCGAAGGTGAGGGCGACGACGCGCTCGTCGGTGCGTACCCCCCAGATGACCTCGACCGCCCCGGAGCCCACCTGCTGATGGCGGTTGCCGAGGGTGGCGCTGGCCGGACCACCGGCCAGCGGGAGCCGGCGATCGGCGATCCAGGTCGTCTGCGCGGTGCCCGCGGCGCCGAGCGCGGCGGATGGTATCCGATGTCACAGTGCGACATCCGCCTCGACGGAGGCATGTCACACGG
>NZ_JBSGJR010000940.1:0-1361 GCF_053605645.1 Micromonospora sp. NPDC003776 | reverse complement strand
GTCGCCCTACTGTACCCACCCCCTCAACCACTCCTCACCCCCGCGCCCCCGCGCCCCCCACCGCGGGCCGGCGGCAACCGGTCGTCTCCACCTCCCGCGTACGGGGGAGGGTGACCAGTCCCGGGTGGGAGGCGCCCGGCGGCGGGCCGCACCAGGCTGAACCCCATGAAACCCCACACCGCTCGCCTGCCGCTCGTGGTCGCCTACGCCAGCGTCGCGGCGATGCTCCCGTACCTGGCGATCAAGACGGCCTGGCTGCTCGGTAGCGACATCGGTGTCACCGATCCCGGCCTGATGCGCACCACACCATTCGTCGTCGGCAACCTCATCACCGCGGCGATGGAGGTCACCGCCGCCGCGCTGGCGCTGGCGCTCGTGCAGGACTGGGGACGCCGGGCACCCGCGTGGCTGGTGCTGATCCCCGCCTGGATCGCCAGCGGACTGCTCGCCCCGGTGATGCTCGCCGCGCCGCTCGGCGCCCTGGCCGAGTCCCTGCCGCAGACCGCCGACACCGGCGACGTCCCGATGGCCGGTCTCCAGAGCTGGGTGTTCGCCGTCGTCTACACCGGATTCACCCTGCAGGGCATCGGCCTCGCCATCGCGTTCGCGTGGCACCTGCGGGCGCGGTGGGGCGCCGTCCTGGGCGGCACCATCGGCTCCCGCCGGCCGGGCGCCACGCAGGGCGTACAGGCCGGGTCGACCGTCGCCGTCGCCGGGCTCACCGCACTCGTGGTGACCCTTCGCCTCTACTGGGCCGCCGGCGGGGAGGCCGGCCTGCCCGGCGCGCTGACCGACAGCCCCACCCAACAGGTGGTGCACGCCGTATCGGCCGCCCTGGCGCTCGCCGGCCCGCTGGGACTGATCATCCTGATCCTCCGCCGGCCGCGCGGCCTGCGGGTCTGGGTGCCGGTCGCCGCCGCCTGGGTCGGCGCGGGGGCGATGTTCTGCTGGGGCGCCTACCAGCTGGTCATCCTGCTGGCCCCGAGCAGCCCGTTCGACGCCTCCGGCGGCGGCGGGTTCGGCCTGGTGATGGTGGCCCAGACCCTCGCCGGGGCGCTGGCCGCGGTGACCGGAGCGGCCCACCTGACCGAGGCCCACCCGGCGGCGTACCGGGAACGGGAAGCGGTCCGAGAACATGATGGCCAAGTACCTGCTGCTCAAGCACTACCGGGGCGCGCCGGCACCGGTCAACGACGTGCCGATGGACCAGTGGACGCCGGCGGAGCTTTCGGCCCACGTGCAGTACATGCGGGACTTCGCCGCTCGGATCGAGGGCACCGGTGAGTTCGTCGACAGTCAGGCGCTCTCCCCGGAGGGCACGTTCGTCCGCTACGACGGCGAGGGGCGGCCGCCGGTCACCG
>NZ_JBSGJR010000939.1:0-1386 GCF_053605645.1 Micromonospora sp. NPDC003776 | reverse complement strand
ACCGCCGCGTCCCGGCCGGCCCGGGCCAGCCACGCCACGATGCTGGTGCCGGCCGGTACGGCCACGTCGCCCAGGGTGGTGTCGACGGCGGCCACCCGGCGCCAGGTGACGATCGGCGGCTCCAGCCGCAACCCCTCCTCGACGACGTCGGCGACCGCGACCTCGCCGCGCCGCAGCCCGGCCCGGACTTCCGGTTCGCCGACCAGCCGGTGCAGCAGCAGGGTGAGGAACTGGGAGGTGGTCTCCTGGCCGGCGACCAGCAGGAAGAAGAGCGCGCCGACCACCACGTCGGGGGAGTGGCCGGCGGCGCGCAGCCGGGCGGCGAGCCCGCCGCCGGTGGCGGCGAAGGCGCGCAGCACGGTGTGGAACCGGCCGACCTCGGCGGCCAGGGCGAGCTGCCGCGCCGCGTCGAGCGGGGCCCAGAAGAGTTCCAGCGCGGCCCGGGCGAAGTCCTTGACCGCGCCGACCGGGGCGTCCGGCAGCTCGACCAGCCGGGCCAGCACCAGCAGCGGCAGGTCGGCGGCGAGTTCGGCGTACAGGTCGACGGGCCGGCCCGCGTCGAGGGCAGCGGTGAGCCCGGCCACCCGCCGCCAGACCAGGTTGGTCAGCCAGGGCTGCTGCGCGGCCACCCGGTCCGGGTGCAGGGCGTCGGCGACGATGCCGCGGATCTCCGGGTGGCTGGCCGAGGAGTTGTTGGCCAGCGTCGGCGGCAGCCGGAAGCGGTGCCCGGCCAGGACCCGCAGGGCGGCCACCGGGATCGGGGTCACCGCGTCGAGGGCGTTGTCCGGGCGGAACGTCACCGGGTCGGTGAGCAGCCGCCGGACCAGCGCGTGCCGGGTGACCACCAGATGGGGTACGCCGACGTGGTCGACCACGGTGGCCAGGTCCGGCCACGGTCCGTCGACGGACTCCCCCCAGCCCCGGAACAGCACGGCGACACGCTAGCGGGCGGCTCCCGGCGGAGCCGGGTCCAGCTCCCACACGGTGGTGTGCTTCACCCGTACGCTCTCCAGCGCCTCGGTCACCGGCACCTCGTACGCGGCCAGCTGGTGGAAGCGCTCGCGGGGCAGGAACGCCCGGCCGGGGTCGCCGACCAGCACCCGGGCTCCGGACCGGGCGGCCCGGAGCAGGAAGCGCAGCATCCGCCTCGCCATCGCCTCGCTGTAGAAGACGTCGCCGGCGAGCACCACCTCGGCGTCCCCGGCGTCGCCGTCCAGGATGTCGCCGAGTTCGGCGGCCACGCGTACCCCGTTGGCCTCGGCGTTGAGCGCGACGGCCGCGACCGCCCGCTCGTCACCGACCACCCCGACCTGGTCGCGGGCCGCCGGGTGCTCGACCTCGCCTCCGGCTCCGGCCTGGTCGCCATCGCGGCCGCCCGGGCCGGCG
>NZ_JBSGJR010000938.1:0-1388 GCF_053605645.1 Micromonospora sp. NPDC003776 | reverse complement strand
GGCGCGCGGCGGCCCGGTGACCGCGCCCGACGTGGCGACCGCGCTCCGCCCGGTGCTCGCCCGGCTGCGCTGACCGGGACGGCGGCCGGCGGGCCCGGGCGGGGACCGGCCACGCGGCTCACGGCGCACGGTGATCACCGGCGGAAGTAGGCTGGGGGCATGTGGCAGTCGGAGGTGCGCGTCGACCTGGACTCGATCCGGGAGAACGTGGCCCAGCTCACGTCGGGCACCAGCGCCGAGCTGATGGCGGTGGTCAAGGCCGACGGGTACGGCCACGGCATGGTGCCGGTCGCCCGCGCCGCGCTCGACGCCGGCGCGGACTGGCTCGGGGTCTGCACCCTCGACGAGGCGCTCCTGCTGCGCCAGGCGGGGATCACCGCCCCGGTGCTGGCCTGGCTGCTCGACCCGGGCCTGCCGCTGCACGACGGGGTGGCCGTCGGAGTCGACCTGGGCTGCGCCAGCCTCACCCAGCTCGACGAGATGATCGAGGCGAGCCGCCGGGCGGACCGTCCGGCCCGGCTGCACCTGAAGATCGACACCGGGTTGTCCCGCGGCGGGGCCACCGTCGCGGACTGGCCGGCCCTGCTGGAGGCCGCCGCGAAGGCCCAGGCCGACGGCCTGGTCGAGGTGGTCGGGGTGTGGAGCCACTTCGTGTACGCGGACTCGCCCGGGCACCCCACCACGGACCGCCAGCTCGCCGTGTTCCACGAGGGGCTGGAGATGGTGGAGCGGGCCGGGCTGCGCCCGCGCTACCGGCACCTGGCCAACTCGGCCGCCACGTTGACCCGCCCGGACGCCCACTTCGACCTGGTCCGCCCCGGCCTGGCCATCTACGGCCTGTCGCCGATCGCCGGCGAGCAGTTCGGGCTGCGGCCCGCGATGACCGCGCGCGCCCGGGTGATGCTCACCAAGCGGGTCCCGGCCGGCACCGGCGTCTCGTACGGCCACACCTACCTCACCGAGCGGGAGAGCAACCTGGCCGTGGTCCCGCTGGGCTACGGCGACGGGGTGCCGCGGCACGCCTCGAACATCGGGCCGGTGCAGCTCGGCGGCAAGCGGCGGACGATCTCCGGCCGGGTCTGCATGGACCAGTTCGTGCTCGACTGCGGCGACGACGAGGTGGCCGCCGGGGATGTGGCGACCCTCTTCGGCAGCGGCGCGGACGGCGAGCCGACCGCCGACGACTGGGCCGAGGCGGTCGGCACCATCAACTACGAGATCGTCACCCGCTTCGGCGGGGTCCGGGTGCCCCGCGTCTACGACGGCGAGCGGCCGTGAGTTTGCGCGTGCCCCTGATCCACCGGCTCCAGGCCACCGACGCGCCGGACCTGGCGTGCCGGTGGAACTGCAAGGCCGGCAAGTGCGGCTCCTGCTCCATGGAGATCAAC
>NZ_JBSGJR010000937.1:0-1389 GCF_053605645.1 Micromonospora sp. NPDC003776 | reverse complement strand
GTTCGCCGCCAGCAGCGCGGCCCGCAGCTGCTCGGCGGCCGGGTTGGCGATCGCGGCCTGCAGAGCGGTGTCGGCGGCGCGCAGCGCGGCCTGGGCCGCGTTCGCCCGGCCTTCCAGCTCGGCCAGGTCCACGCCGGCGGTGCCGGGGGTTTCCGGCAACGACAGGTCGTCGGGCGTGATCGGGCGGGCGTTGTCGAGCGTCTCGCGCAGCGACTGGGCCAGCTCCATCAGTTCCAGCAGGCCGATCTTGTCGGGCAGTTCCGGCTCGCGGCTGACGGTGACCTGTACCGGGGCGTCCGGGGGCACGCCGGCGGGCCGGGTGCGTACCGCGTCGTACACCAGCCGCTGCTCCAACTCGGACAGCTGGTTGCGTTCGTTGGCCAGCGCGGCGTACACCACGTCCAGCGGTGACGGTGCGGGCCTGACCTGGTCGAGCCGCCGCTCCGCCTCGGTGAGCACGGCACCGCTGGCGGGGTCGAGGTAGCGGACCCGGTAGCGCACCCGCTTCGGGTCACCGAGCAGCCGGCCGGCCCAGGCGTCCAGCCGTGGCTCGGCGGCGGCACGGCGCGCGTACGTCGGGTCCGGTGCCCAGCCGGCGGCCCCGGCGGCGGTGCCGGGCAGCAGGACGGCCAGCCGGTGGGTGACGCCGGTACCGGAGTGCGGGGTGTAGATCGCCTCGAGCTCCGGCGGCGTGCCGCTCGGCTGGGCCGCGGCGCGCAGGGCGGCGGCGGCCCGGTCGGTGTTGCCCCGGCCGAGTTGGAACACGCCCTCGGTGAGCAGGATGTCGCCGAGGGCGTCCACGCCGTCGTCCAACTGCTCGAAGACGGCCTGCACCGCGTCGGCCGCCTCGGCGCCGGGCCAGCCGGGCGCCAGCGTCCGCCCCTCGGCCACCCAGCGGCGGTGCAGTTCCAGGGCGTCGACGACGTTGCGGGCACCGAGCGCCTCGACGGCCGGGCCGTCCGGCGCGGTACCGGTGGCCGGCGACGGCGCGACGGCCCGGAAGTCGTCGATGAACCGGGCGAGGCCATGCTCCTGGAGCACCCGTTCGAACCGGTAGCCGAGCAGCGCGCCGAGGGGCTGGCCGGCCCGCACCCCGTCCAGCAGCGACAGCGCGACCCGTACCCGGTCCGAGGACAGGTCGATGCCGAACGGGCGGCGCACTCCCCCGCCGTCCGGGTGCGACCGGTACCCGCTGGCGAGGATCGCCGCGGCGGTGGCGTGGGCCAGCGACGGTGTGTGCACGTAACCGTCGCTGCTGCCGCCGTCGCCGCGCCGGATGTCCTCGACGATGCCGTACGCGCCCAGGTGCAGGCCGCCGCTGGCCTGCGGGCCGCGGATCGCGTGCAGGCGCCGCTGCGCGAATGAGGTGATCCAGGCGTCCAGCCGGTG
>NZ_JBSGJR010000936.1:0-1397 GCF_053605645.1 Micromonospora sp. NPDC003776 | reverse complement strand
GGTGGTCGCGACGGGGGTACGCCGGCCAGCGGCGGCCTGCCGCCGGCGACCGCCCAGGTGACCCGGCAGACCCTGACCGACACGGAGAGCTTCGACGGGGAACTCGGCTACGGCGCCACCCACACGGCGGCGGCCCGCGGCGGCGGCACGGTCACCTGGGTGGCCGACACCGGCAGCCAGGTCGGCCGGGGCAAGCCGCTGTACGCCGTGGACGACGCCAAGGTGGTGCTGCTGTACGGGTCGCTGCCCGCGTACCGGGCGCTGGGGCCCGGCATGTCCGGCGAGGACGTACGGCAGTTGGAGCGGAACCTGGACGCGCTCGGCTACTCCGGGTTCACCGTCGACGACGAGTACACCTCGGCCACCGCGGACGCGGTCCGGGACTGGCAGGAGGACCTCGGCCTGCCGGAGACCGGCCGGGTCGAGCTGGGCCGGGTGGTCTACGCCCCCGGCGCGGTGCGGGTGGACAGCCACAAGGCCGACGCCGGTGACCCGGCCCAGCCCGGCCAGGCGGTGCTCACCTGGACCGGCACCACCCGGGTGGTGACCGTGTCCCTGGGCGTCGACGACGAGCGGCTGGCGAAGAAGGGCGCGAAGGTGACCGTCACCCTGCCCAACGGCAAGGAGGTGGCCGGGACGGTCGCCGACACGGAGACGGTGCTCCAGACCGGCGACAGCGGCGGCGGGGCCGGCGGCCAGAACGAGCCGACCACCACCGTCGAGGTCACCGTGACGGTGGCCGACCCGAAGGCGCTGACCGGATTCGACCAGGCCTCGGCGAAGGTGGCGTTCACCGCCGCCGCGCGCCGGGACGTGCTGACCGTGCCGGTCGCCGCGCTGCTGGCCCTGGCCGAGGGCGGGTACGGCGTGCAGTTGGTCGAGGGTTCCACCACCCGGATCGTGGCGGTGGAGACCGGGCTGTTCGCCGCCGGCCGGGTGGAGGTCTCCGGTGCGGGGATCGCCGAGGGCGCGACCGTGGGGATGCCGACGTGACCGGGGTGGTCGACCTGGCCGAGGTGACCAAGGTCTACCCGGGCGACGTACGGGCCCTCGACGGGGTGTCGCTGACCATCGGGTACGGCGAACTGGTCGCCATCGTCGGCCCGTCCGGGTCGGGCAAGTCGACCATGCTGCACCTGATCGGCACCCTGGACCGACCGTCCACCGGCCGGGTACGCATCGACGGGCACGACGTGGCGGCGCTCAACGACCGGCAGCTGTCCGCGCTCCGGTCGACCCGGATCGGGTTCGTCTTCCAGCAGTTCCATCTCGCGCCGAACGTGCCGGTACGCGACAACGTCGCCGACGGGCTGCTCTACGCGGGCGTACCCCTGCGGGAGCGGCGGCGGCGCGCGGAGGCCGCGCTGGCCCGGGTCGGGCTGGCGCACCGGCTCGGC
>NZ_JBSGJR010000935.1:0-1408 GCF_053605645.1 Micromonospora sp. NPDC003776 | reverse complement strand
CGTCGACGGGCTCTCGAAGTACCTCACCGAGGGGGCGGTGCTCAGCGTGGCCGCGGCCGGCGCTCCCGGTCGTCGGGCCCCGTCCGGCCGGTGCGCCGTGGCGGTCTCGCCGTGTCCCCGTCGTCACCCCGTCAGGAGCCCGTCCGACATGACCCAGTCCCCCGCCGTGCGCACCCCCGGCCCGTCCGGTCCGGTCCGCATCGGCGAGCGCGCCGCCCGTACCCTCGTCTCCGAGCTCGCCCGGCGCAACGACCCGAAGGCCGGCCTGCTGGTCGGCGCGACCCCGGACTCCGCGGTGCTGGCCGCGGCGATCGAGGCGCTGCTCCCCGGTGACCGGCTCACCGTCGTACCGGCGGAGGGTGCCGCCGCGGCGGCGCTCCGCGAGCACGTGACGGCCCAGGGCCGCTGGGTCGCCGACCGGGTACGGGTCGCCGACACCCTTGCCGAGGCGGACGCGGCCGAGGTGGTCATCGCCGCCGAGCCGTTCACCGGCACCGCCGACGAGGCCCGGGTGGCCGTCGACGGGCTCTCGAAGTACCTCACCGAGGGGGCGGTGCTCAGCGTGGCCGCGCCCCTGTTCCGGACCGAGGGCGCCGGCGCCGAGCTGGACCGGCAGGGCGTGCTGCACGGCGTCCGTACCGACCTGGTGCTGCGCAACTCCCCACCGGTACGGGTGCACCACCTGCGGTTCACCCCGGCCGGCGCGGCCCTGGCGGCCACGCTCTCCCCGGCGTACCGGCCGTCGAGCGTGCCGCTGACCCGGAGCATGCACATCGACTCGAACGGCGTCGCGGCGGCCGGCATCACCCTCGGCCTGGCCGCGCTGGCCAAGGTCACCCGGCCGAAGTCGAAGCTCTGGTTGCTCCCGGCGCTGGCCGCGGCGCCGGTCGCGGCGTTCTTCCGGGACCCGGAGCGGGACGTTCCGGAGGACCCGTCGGCCGTGGTCGCCGCGGCGGACGGTCAGGTCCTCTCGGTCCAGCGGCTGCACGACGAGCGCTTCGGCGACGGGGAGTGGCTGCGGATCGCGGTCTTCCTCTCGGTGCTGGACGTGCACGTCAACCGCGCCCCGGTGGCCGGCAAGGTGATCGACTACTTCGTCGCGGACGGCGGGTTCGTCAACGCCATGAAGCCGGACGCCGAGCACAACGTGGCGGCGTACACGGTGCTGGAGACCGACCACGGCACGGTGGTGGTGGCGCAGCGGACCGGCCTGATCGCCCGGCGGATCGTGCAGCGGGCGCCGGTCGGCGCGCTGCTGGCCCGGGGCGAGCGGTTCGGCCTGATCCGGTTCGGCTCGCGGACCGACGTCTACCTGCCGGTGGCGGCGGCCGAGCCGCTGGTCGGCCCGGGCGACAAGGTGGTCGGCGGCGCGACGGTGATCGCCCGCTGGGTCTGATCCCGCAGGACA
>NZ_JBSGJR010000934.1:0-1424 GCF_053605645.1 Micromonospora sp. NPDC003776 | reverse complement strand
GCGCGGCTGACCTCAGCCCACCGCCCCCCGGCGCACCGCCTCGGCGGCCAGCCGGGACCGGCGCCGGTCGTCGTTGCTGACCAGGTCGAACTTGTCGTACAGCCGGGTCAGGTGCTTCTTCACCGCGCTCTCGCTGACGCCCAGTGCGCCGGCCAGCGCGCGTACGGTCGGCGGCTCCGGGAACGCGTCCGCACCGGCCAGGTACGGGCGGCACAGCAGGTCCAGCAGCTCCCGTTCCCGCCGGGTCAGCGCCGGCGGCGCGGGTGGCGGCGCCACCCCCACCGTCCGGACGCCGGTGAGCTGCGCCGGAGCCCGGAACACCAGCCGGGCCGGGCCGATCTCCACCCGGTCACCGTCGTGCAGCGTACGGGCCTCCCGCAGCGGCACCCCGTTGACCGTGGTGCCGTTGGTGCTGCCCAGGTCGCGGATGATCCACCCGGGCGGCAGCCGTTCCACCAGCGCATGCAGCCGGGAGACCAGCGGACTGTCGACCGGCACCTCGTTGCCGGGCGCCCGGCCGATGGTCAGCGTGTCCGGGGTGAGCGGGACGAGGCGTACCGGGCCCAGCCCGTGGACCTCGAAGTGCCCGCCGGTCACCGGTCGCACCACGGTTGGGTGGTCGCCGTGGTGGCCGCGCCGCCGCGGGCCGCGGTCACCGTCGCCGAGGCGGTGACGCACCGCCCCGCCGACGGGTAGGGCTCGGTCCACAGCTCGTACGCCTGGCCGGCGGCCCGCTGCCGGGTGCCGGTCCCGCCGGCCGACCGCACCGCCAGGTCGACCGCCCAGGTGCCGCCCCCGGTGCCCACGTTGTCCCGGTACTGCTTCCATACCCACACGTACGCCATCGCCGCGTGGCAGCTCGGTGACCAGTACTGCTTGACGGAGATGGCCCGCAGGCCACCCGCGTACCCGTAGGCGGAGGCGCCGACCTGGTAGGCGTCGGCGTAGCAGGGGCCGGGCGGGGCGTCGTCCTGACTGGCCCGACGCGGGGCCGCGGTGCCGGTGACCAGGGTGCTCACCCGCCGGCCCGCCACGGACAGCTCCAGCACTCCCCGGACCGGCCCGGCCAGGTGCGGGACGACCACGAAGCCCACGTCGCAGACCGCGCCCGGGGCGAGCCGGCGGGGCCCGCACGCGTCCGCCACGATCCGCAGGTCACCCCGGGACGGGCCGCCCACGGTCAGGGCGCCGAGCAGGACCGGCTGGGCGGTACGGTTGCGCACCGTCACCACCCGCTCCGCCGACTCGCTGTGCAGGGTGAGCTGGCCCAGGTCCAGCCGGGCCGGCAGGGTGACCGGGGCCGGCGCGGGCGGCGCGGGCGCGTACCCGGTCGCCAGGACCGCCACCCCGGCGAGGGCCAGCCCGACCGACCGGCGCAGCCTCGTCCGGCGTACCCCGGCCGGGCGGGCGACCGTCGCGGAGAG
>NZ_JBSGJR010000933.1:0-1427 GCF_053605645.1 Micromonospora sp. NPDC003776 | reverse complement strand
CGATGCACGATCTGCCCGTCGCGGACGGCGGCGAGCATCGCCGCGCACCGCTCCACCTCGCGCGCTGGCCGCCTACTACCGGGCGCTGCGCCAGGAGCCCGACGGCTGGCCGGGCGTGCTGCGGGACGTGGCCCGGCTGGCCGGCAGCACCGACCCGGCGGTGACCGGGACCGGCAGCGCCACCGCGCCGTGGCGGGTCGCGCTCCCGGCCCTGGCCGCCGCCGACGGCGCCCCGCTGGTGCTGGAACTGCTGCTGTGGGACTCCGGCACCACCACCCGACCGGTCCTGGAGCTGGGGCTGGGCCTGCGCGCCGGCGGCCACCTCGACCCGGAGCTGCCCTGGCGGGTGGACGTGCGGGCCGCCCTGACGTCGATCCCGCTCGACGGGATCACCGGACCCGCCTGGCTGGGCGGGGTCACCGCCACCGTCGCGTTCGAACCGCCGGCCCTGGCGCTGGACGCGCCGGTCCGGGTCGCCACCGCCGGCGTGCGCCTCGACGTCGGCTGGTCGCTCGGCTCCCCGGTCACCGTCACCGCCACCGTCGACGACCTGGCCGTCACCGTCGACGGGATGTCCCATGTCCTGGGCGACCTGACCCTGCCGCCCGCGGGCCCGCTCGACCCCACCGCCCCCGACCTGGGGCTGGGCCTCGACCCGGGCGCCCTCTGGGGTGCCGCGCGCAGCCTGCTCGCCCGGGTCGCCGAGTCGTGGGGCGGCCCCACCGTGCGGGACCTGCTGGCGTTGGTCGGCATCGCCGGCCCGGCCACCACCGGTCCGCTGGCCGGGCTGCCGCCGCTCACCCCACCCGACCCCGCCGACCTGTCCACCCTGCTGGCCGACCCGGCCGCCGCGCTGCGGCGCTGGCTGGCCGACCTGGCCCGGGACGAGAACGCCCGTACCGGTGGCGGTGTGCCGTACCTGCGGGCGCTGCTGGAGCTGCTCCAGGCGGCCCTGACCGACCGGCTGCCCGCCCTGCCCGGCCAGGACCTGCCGCCGGTCGACCTGCCGGTCACCGGTGGCGGCACCCCGGCCGTGCCGTGGCGGGTGCCGCTGCACCGCGCCGGGGACGACGCGGTGGAGCTGGTCACCTGGCTGGAACCGCAGGGCCCGCCGGCCCAGTGGGCGATCGCGCCGCTGGCCGAGCGGTACGGCGCCGACGCCTCCGACGAGGACCAGATCCTCGTCACCGGGGCCGACGTGCTGGAGGTGGCCGAGGTCGCCGGCGCGTACCTGCCCGACCTCGGCGACGCGCTGGACGGGGTGGACCCCGCCTACGCCGCCGCCGCGCTGGGGAGCCTGTCCAGCCTGCTCGTCGAGGGCGACGGGCTGGTGCCGGCCGGCGCCACCGCGCCCGACGAGCCCGGCTGGCGGGTCGGCACCCCCGTCGTCGCCACCCACGACACGCTCCCCGCCGCGGCGGCCACGG
>NZ_JBSGJR010000932.1:0-1427 GCF_053605645.1 Micromonospora sp. NPDC003776 | reverse complement strand
GTGAGGTCGCGCCGTCCGGGCGCGCCGCCGATCGCCCCGGCCCGGGGCCGGCCCCGGACAGCCTCGCCGGCTGGGTCAGCGACCTCCGGCGGCGCCCGGACGAGCCGGACGCCTTCGACGGCGCCGCCCGGACCGGTGCCGCCAACGGCCGTTCCACCCCGGCCGCGCCGCCCCCGGCCCGGTCGTTCTTCGAACCCGCCGCCGGCCGGACCGGCCGGCGTTCGTCCCCGCTGGACCAACCGCAGCGGACCGGGGACCGCGCCGTTCCGCCGTCCCGGTTGGGCCAGGGCGGTCAACCATTCCCCCGCCGCCGGCCGCTGCACGAGCCGGTGCGGGAGGACCCCACCCGAGCGTTCCCGATGGACGGGGCCGAGACGACCCACGCGCTCGGCTCGAGCCGGTCGGAGGAGCCGCCCGGGCCGTTCCAGCTCGCACCGCCGCCAGCCGCAGGGGACGACGCGACCCAGGCACTGCCCCGCCGCCGCCCGGGCGCCGGGGGTGAGTCCGAGGTGGACGGGCGTACCCAGCCGGTCCCCGTGGGGGACGGTGGACCCGCCGTACCGCCCGGGGCCGAAGAACTGCCCCCGTCGATCGCCGAGCCGGTCTCCGCTCCGCCGGCGGGGCGTCGGGGCTTCTCGCCGATCGTCATCGAAGGCACCGTCATCGAGTCCCGGGACCTCACCGGGCCGGCGGAGGAGCCGGCGGCCCGCCCGGACACCGGCTCGGCTCCGGTGACGCCCGAGGTGTACGCGGTGCCCACCGTTCCCGCGGCCGCCTCGGCGATGGCCACCGCCAGCGCGGCGCCGGCGTACCGGGCGGACGGTGAAGCGCCTGCCGCGCCCTGGGCGGGCCCCGCCGAACCCACTGTGCCGTTGACCATCGACCCGGCCGCCGGGGAGAGCCGGTCCGCGGTCGACGGGCCGACCGATCCGGTGGCGGCCCGGGTCGCCGAGGCCCCGGACGTGCCGGTGCCGTCGCCGGCTCCCGACGGCCCCTCCGGCGGTCGCGTCGGGTCGTTCTTCGAGCCGGTCGCCCCGCCCGCCGAGCCGACCGTGCCGCTCTTCGGCGGTTCCGCGCCGGCCGACCCGTCCCCGCCGGTCAACCCGACCGACGAGCGGACCGAGCCGGTGTTCGACGCAGCGGCGGACCGGTCCCTGTTCGAGCCCGCCGGCCGGGCGCAGCGGCGAACCGAGCCGCCGTACCCGCCTGCCGGACCGGCGGAGGACCGGACCGAGCCGCTCTCCGCGCCCGTCGTGCCGCCCGCGCAGGAGCGCACGGAGCCGCCGCCCGGGCCCGCCGTGGTCGCCCCGCCCGCCTGGACGGCACCTTCGGAGGACCGGACCGAGTCGCTGTCCGTGCCCGCCGATCCGGCTAGGTGCCGGTTACCGGCAGCGACGTCGTGTCGAAGAAGCAGGACGCCCCGCAGA
>NZ_JBSGJR010000931.1:0-1429 GCF_053605645.1 Micromonospora sp. NPDC003776 | reverse complement strand
GCCCCGGGACGGGTCCCCGGGTTCGCGCCGGCCGGCGAACCGGGGCTCCGCGCTGGGAGCGTCGTCCAGTGTCGCAGGTCCGCCGCCGACGCCGGACAGGGGTCGATCATGAAGCGTGTCCGACCTGATCAGACCGTCGCGGACGGCGATCCGACGGCGGGCGCGGGCGGCCACCTCCTGGTCGTGGGTCACCATCACCAGGGCCACCCCCGACTCGGCGTTCAACCGTTCGAGCAGCTCCAGCACCGCCTCGCCGGTGGCGGTGTCCAGGTTGCCGGTGGGTTCGTCGGCGAGCAGCACCGCGGGTTCGGTGACCAGCGCCCGGGCGATCGCCACCCGCTGCTGCTCGCCGCCGGAGAGCTGGTTCGGCCGGTGGTCCAGCCGGTGCCCGAGCCCGACCCGGCCGAGCATCGCCGCCGCGCGCTCCCGTCGCTGCCGCGCGCCGATCCCCCGGTAGACCAGCGGCAGCGCCACGTTGTCCACGGCGGAGGTCCGGGCCAGCAGATGGAACGCCTGGAAGACGAAGCCGATGGTCTGGTTGCGCAAGGCGGCCAGCTCGGGCGCGGAGAGGGTGGCGACGTCCCGGCCGCCGATCACCAGCCGGCCGCCGGTCGGCCGGTCCAGCCCGCCGAGCAGGTGCATGAGGGTGGACTTGCCGGAGCCGGACGGCCCGATCACCGCCACGTACTCGCCGGAGTCGATGGTGAGCGACACCCCGCGCAGCGCCGGCACCGACACCCCGTCCAGCTCGTACGTCCGGGACACGTCGACCGCCTCGATCGCCGGCACCCCGGCGGGCAGGGTCACTTCAACTCCTGGCCGTCGTGGACCTGGTCGGCGCCGCGTACCACGATCCGGTCGCCGGCCTGCACACCGCTGACGATCTGCACCAGGTCCTGGCCCTGCACGCCGACGGTGACGGGCACCCGGTCGGCCCGGCCGTCCCGCAGCACCCAGACCGCGTCCCGGCCGTCGGCGGAGAAGACCGCCGACGCGGGTACGGCCACCGCGTCGGCGGCCTCCCGGACCCGGAGGTGGACCACCGCGTTCATGCCGGGGCGGGGCGCGGGCGCGACCTCCCCTTCACCGAGCCGTCCCGCGCCCAGGGCGAGCCGGACCCGGTAGGTGACCCCGCCCCGGGCGGAGGTGGTGGGCAGCACGTCCACCGAGCGGACCGTGGCGTCGTAGCTCGCGCCGGTCACCGCGTCCAGCTCCACCGCGGCGGTCAGGCCGGCCCGGACCAGCAGCACGTCCGTCTCGTCGACCTCGGCGAGCAGGCCGAGCCGGCCGGTGTCCACCACGGTCAGCACGGGGGTGCCGGCGGTCACCCGGCCGGACAGCGGGTCCTGGAAGATCATCTGCATCCGGCGGCGGGCCTTGCGCATCGCCTCGCCCTTGAGCGAGCGGACGTCGGTGCCGTCGAAGACGA
>NZ_JBSGJR010000930.1:0-1430 GCF_053605645.1 Micromonospora sp. NPDC003776 | reverse complement strand
GGAACGGGATCGCCGCGCGGCTCGGCGGCCCCCCGGCTGCGGTCGAGGTCGCCGGCGGCGGCTTCACCCGGGGCTTCGCCGCGCTGCTCACCGGCCCCGACGGGGATCGGGTCTTCGTCAAGGCGGCGGCGCTGGACGGGCAGCGCCACCTGGTCGACTGGTCCTTCCACGAGGCCCAGGTCCTCTCCCGGCTCCCCGCCGGCCTGCCGGTCCCCCGGCCCCGCTGGGCGCTCACCGAGGCCGGCTGGTACGCGGTCGGGCTGACCGCCGTCGCCGGACGAACCCCCCGGCTGCCCTGGGAGCCGGCCGCGCTGGACGCCGTCCTCACCGGCTACGCCGAGGTGGCCGCCGCGCTCGCCGACCCGCCCGCGCAACTGGTAGCGCTCGGGCTGCCCCGCCTGGCCGACCTGGCCCGCGACGACATCCTGTCGTGGGGCGCGGTGGCCGCCGGCCGCGAGCCGGCACCCGGGCTGCCGGCCTGGGCCCCGCTGCCCGAGCTGGTCACGCTGGAGTCCCGCCTCCCCGGGTACGCCGACACCGCCGGGCTGGCCCACGGCGACCTGCGGGTGGACAACGTGCTGCTCGACGCCGACGGCCGGGCCTGGTTCTGCGACTGGCCCTGGCTGTGCCACGGGCCGGCCTGGTTCGACCTGGTCAGCCTGCTGATCACCGGGTTCGCCAGCGGCCTCGACGCCGACGCCGCCTTCGCCCGCCATCCAGCGTCGGCCCAGGCCCCGCCCGACGCGCTGGACGTGACGCTCGCCGCACTCGCCGGCTACTTCCTCACCGGCCCGGCGGCCGCTCCGTCGAGCGCCTCCCCGCACCTGCGGGCGCACCAGCGGTGGAGCGGCGAGCAGGCGCTCGGCTGGCTCGCCGTTCGGCAGGGGTGGACCTGACACCCTTCCCCCGCCCTCCTGATCCACCCGCCATCCCGAGCAGCGTCGGCACCGGCCCGCCGGTGGGCCGGCGTCCGGACGGCGGCGAGGGCTTCTCGGTGGCCGCCGGGCCTGGGTCGTGCTGGCAGGGCGGGGCTCCATCGCGGCTCGGGTGGCCTTCATTCCCGCTACGAACTTGATGTCGTAGGCGATTCACCACGGTGCGCCGCAACCGGCGACGGTGATCCGTCCACGACATCAGGTTCGTAGCCTGCCCCGATTGATCCTCCAGTCCGATCGGCACAGGCGGCTGACGCCCCGGGCCACGCCTGCCGGGGGCGCCTGCGCCGCCGCCGCGAGCAGCGTCGTCCGCTGCTGGCGCTTGATCCACTCCGCCTGCCGCAGGCCGGGGCTATCCGCCGCGAGGGATACCGCGACCTGCCGCAACCGGAGTGGATCACGTCCGGCGCGGCCGGAGACGGCCCGCCGCACGACCGGCGCGGACGGGCGCGGACCGGCGGGGACGGGCGCGGACCGGCGGGGACGGGCGCGGAC
>NZ_JBSGJR010000929.1:0-1434 GCF_053605645.1 Micromonospora sp. NPDC003776 | reverse complement strand
TACTCCAGCCGGGGATTGTGATCACGGCTCGGTGAGGGCTTGCCGGGCGTAGTGGCTGGTCGTGGCTCGTGCTTGGTGACGGCGTCGGCGTACGGACCAGAGCAGTGGGTCGCAGCGGCGGCGGCCGGGTTCGATGATCAGGACGTTGAACAGGTGACGTAGTTCGTTGACGGTCAGCGCGATCAGCCCGGCCGGATCGGGACGGCTGCGGTGCGCGGTCGCGGCGGCGAGGAAGGCGTGGGCGAGGATCGCCAGGGTGGTCCAGCGGTGCCAGGACGTCCAGCGGCGGTTCTGGTGCTGATCCAGGCCGAGTCCGGTCTTCGCGGCTTGGAACGATTCTTCGATCTTCCAGCGGCGGCCGGCCACCAGGACGAGGCTGCGTAGCGGGACGGGTTCGGGTGCCCAGCAGCGGTAGAAGGCCAGCTCACCAGTGCGGCGGTTGCGGCGGATCAGCAGCCAGTGGTGCCCGCCGTGGGCGTCGGCGGCGTGTGGCAGGGCAGTGAAGGACCAGTCGTAGTAGCGGTGTCCCTTCGCGCCTCGACCCGCGGACACCCGCTGCCAGGCAGTAGCGGGAAGACCGGCGGCCAGCACGTCAACGCGGTAGACCCCAAGGCCGGTGCGCACCTGATGAGAGCAGGCCACGGCCAGGACATAGCCCAGTCGCAGCTGACGGAGCCGGGCTGCCAGGCGCGGATCGTTGCCGTATGCCTCGTCGCCGGCCACCCATCGACACGGCAGCCCGGCGGTGACCGCTGCGGCGATCATCCGAGACGCCAGCTGCGGCTTGGTCGCGAACCGCACCTGCTCAGGAACACCGGCCTCAGCCCGGCGTTCGGCATCGTCGCACCAGGATTTGGGCAGGTAGAGCGCCGCGTCGAGCATCGCGTGACCAGCCTCGGTGGCATAGACCAGATGCACGGCGATCTGACAATTCTCGATCTTCCCCGCCGTGCCCGAATACTGCCGCTGCACGCCGACGGTGTGCCGGCCCTTCTTCAGGTCCCCCGTCTCGTCGATGACCAGCACCGCCTCGGCATCACCGAGGTGGTGGCCGACGAACTCACGGACATCAGCCCGGACCTCGGCATCCTCCCACTTCACCCGGGTCAACAGGTCCTGCATTCCATCCGGACCCGTGTCACCGGCATGCTCCGCGATCGTCCAGCAGTTCTTCGACGGTAACGGCGCCAGCAAGCCCCGGACGAAGTCACGCACCCGACGGCGAGGCTCCGGCCTGCGGAAACGCTGCCCGACCGTCAACATCAGGTCGTCGAACAACACCCGCCACCGCTGGGCGTCTACCCTGTATCCGGCAGCCACCGCTGCATCATGGTCAGTCCACACAACCGTCCATGATCGACGGTGGCTGCCCTCGTTCCCGCATCGCATCGAACCGCAGCTCAGCCAAGGTCAACAACCCCGGCTGGAGTACTA
>NZ_JBSGJR010000928.1:0-1436 GCF_053605645.1 Micromonospora sp. NPDC003776 | reverse complement strand
CAGGCCGGCGGCGTCCAGCCGGCGCAGGTGCTGGCTGGCGAGGGCGTGCGAGATCGCCAGCTCGCGGGCGAGCGCCGCGGCGGACAGCGGCGCGCCCCACAGCAGGGAGAGCATGCGCAGCCGTACCGGGTGGGCCAGCGCGCGCAGACGCGGATCGGTGGTGCTCACGGCCGCCATTGAACCGCACCGGCCGGGTCGGACAACCCCCAAGCATTGACTTGGGGGTTGATGATGGCCAGAATCAGCCGGCACGGGGGTGGTCACATGAGCTGGGGCACGACGAGGGTCCTGGGCAACCGCGACGCCGGCCGCTACCTGGTGGCCGTACTGGTGTCCGGGTTCGGCACGGCGGCGATGCTGCTGGTCGCCGGCATCTGGGTGAAGGACCTGACCGGTTCGAGCAGCCTCGCCGGGCTGGTCACCCTCGGCCTCTGGGGGCCGACCCTGGTGGGGCCGCTGATCGGCACGATCGCCGACCGGTTCCGCCGCCGGCCCGTGCTGATCGTCCTGCACGTCGCGATGGCCGTGCTGCTGCCCGTGCTGCTGCTGGTCGACACCGCCGGCGAGGTGTGGCTGATCTTCGCCGTGATGGTCGCGTACGGGATCAGCTTCGTGCTCATCGACTCGGCCGAGGCGGCGCTGGTGCCCTCCGTCGTCCCCGGCGAGCTGCTCGGCGACTTCAACGGCCTGCGGATGACCGTCAACGAGGGGATGAAGCTGCTCGCCCCGCTGATCGGGGCCGGGCTCTTCGCCGCGTACGGCGGGTACCCGGTGGTGCTGCTCGACACGGCCACCTTCGCCCTCGCCGCGCTGGTCCTCGTCCTGCTGCGGGTACGCGAGCAGCCACCGCCACCGCCCGAGCCGTGGCGCCGGCAGCTCGCCGACGGGCTGGGCCACCTGCGCCGGCACGCCGCGCTGCGGCACCTCGTCGGCTGCACCGGCGGTGCGATGCTGCTGATCGGGATCAACGGCGCCCTGGCGTACGCCGTGGTGGACGTCGGCCTGCACCGGCCGCCGGAGTTCAACGGCGTGCTCGGCACGGTGCAGGGCGTCGGTTCGCTGGTCGGTGGCCTGGCCGCCGGGGCGCTGCTGCGCCGGCTGGGCGACCGGCGGGTGACCGCGGCGGCGATCGCGCTGCTCGCCGCGGGCCTGGCGCTGCGGGCCTTGCCCGCCCTCGTCCCGGTGGTCGCGGGCACCCTGGCCGTCGGGATCGGCGCGCCCCTGGTGCTGATCACGGTCTGGACCGCCGTGCAGCGGGAGACCCCGGGCGCGCTGGTCGGCCGCGTCTCCGCCACCGTCAACACCCTCACCTTCGGCCCCGGCACCCTCGCCGTACTGGCCGGCGCGGGCGTGCTGACCCTGCTCGACCACCGGGTGATCCAGCTGGTCGCGGCGGCCAGTACGGCGAGGGTGCCGGGGCCGAAGGTGAGGGTGTT
>NZ_JBSGJR010000927.1:0-1437 GCF_053605645.1 Micromonospora sp. NPDC003776 | reverse complement strand
GGGAGGTGAGCTCGGTGAACACCCAATGTCACGTCTGGGCGCTCCACCCGGCCATCCCTGTCTGCTGACCTCGCGTCGGGGAGCGCCCTCCTAACGGCGCACCCGCGCCGCACGCCGCCGGGCAGCCGATCCCACCGGTCCAGATCGGACGCATCGAGATCCAGGTGGCCCCGCCGCCCGCCGAGACCGACCCGTTCGCCGGCTGCCGCGCGCTCGAAGGGGGCGTCACCGCCCGGCGAGGGGGTGGCTGGTGAGCCTGTTCAGCCCCGGTCCGCCCGTGCTGGCCGGCGTGGACGAGGTGCTTCGAGTGCTCACCACCGAGGCGCTCAAGGGACTGGCCACGCCGGTCGGGGTCAGCGTCGGCCCGCTCGACCGCCCGGTGGACGGGCCACGGCTGAACTGGTTCCTCTACCGGATCGAACCGGCCCCCGCGTACACCAACATGGAGGCTCCCCAGCACGGGTGGCGCACCCGGCGCGGCAGGCCGCCACTCGCCCTCACGCTGCACTACCTGCTGACCGCCGATGCCGGCGAGCTGAGCGAGAGCGGCACAGAGGACGACGTGGTGCACGCCGCCCTCTCCGCGCTCATGTCGGCGCTGCACGAGAACGGCATCTTCGGTGCGGACACCCCGGTCGCCACCGGACCCGACCGCTCCGTCACCGACGTCGCGGACGCCCTGCAGGGCATGATCGAGCCCCTGCGGATCACCATCGAGCAGGTGCCGATCGAGACCATCACCGCACTGTGGAACACCGGCTCGCACGCGCTGCGGCTGTCCATCGGCTACCAGGTCAGCCTGGTGACCGTGCCGGCGCAGACGGCGTACGTCCCGGGGCCGCCGGTGCGGACCCGCCGGGTCGGTGTGTCGCCGTCGCCCGCGCCCGTCGTCGACGCCGTCCGGCCGGCGACGGCCTGGTTCGATCAGGCCCTCACCGTATGGGCGCTCGGCGTGACCGACCTGCGCGAGGTGACGTTGGGCCGGCTGCCCGGCGACCCGGACGACCCGACCGACGGGCGGCCCGATCCGGCCACCACGCACAGCACCGGGCCGTGGCGACTCACCGTCAGCCCGGCGCCGGACGGGCTCACCGTGCACCTGCCCAACGGGGAACTGGTGCCCGGCACCCGGATCCTCACGGTCACCAACCTCGCCGACGGGCTGGCCGCCGGTAGCGGGCAGGCGTCGGTCACCGTGGTGCCGGTCGTGGTGTCCGCCGCCGCCCCGCTGGCCGCCGGCGCGACCGCGACCCTGACGGTGCGGCACGCCACCGGGGGCGGTCAGGCGTTCATCGCCGGACGGGCGGTGCCGTACACGAAACTGTCGGCCACCGCGATCCAGGTGGTCGTGCCCGCCCTGCCCGCCGACTCGCTCGGCGCGACGGTCCCGGTCAGCCTGCGCTGCGGCACGGTCGCCGGGCCGGCGACGGAGTTGGC
>NZ_JBSGJR010000926.1:0-1447 GCF_053605645.1 Micromonospora sp. NPDC003776 | reverse complement strand
CGCGCGGTGAGTCGTTCACGTCATCAGGTTCGTAGCCGGTGCCGACCCGTTGCGGCCCGGGACGGCAGCCCACGGCGAGTGGACGTGCCTGGGGTCGGTGGGTGGTCAGCGCCCTGCCGACAAACACCCGCGGGTTGGTCCGCCCCGTGGGGGGATGCCCCGTTTAGACCCCATAGGGACGGGAAGCCGGGGCGCGTGGTGAGCGAACGAGGCGCGGTGGGGTCGGTGCGGAAGGGGCCGCTGGGGTCCACGGCCGACGGTGCCACCCTGGCCGGCGAGCGGGTCGTGGCACCGGGCAGCATGGCCCGGGTCCTGCTCGCGGCGGCCGTCCGGGCCCTGCGCGGCGACGACTGCGCCGACCTCGGGCGGGCCGGTGCCTTCCCGCGGTTCACCGGGGCGCCGGAGCCGGTGCGCCGGGCCGCCGCCGTCCGGGCCGCCGGCCGGCTCGCGCTGACCCCGGCCCAGGTCGCCGAGGTCGACGCCGAGCGGGTGGCGGGCTGGATCGCCGACCAGTACCCGGCCGGGCGCTGGCCCGGGGTGGTGCTGGGGTCGCCGCACGGCGCGGCGGTACACCTCGCCGTCGCTCTGGGCGTGCCCTGGCTGCCGGCCACGTTCGAGATGAGCGTGCACTGGCCCCGAGGGGCGGTGGATCGGCCGGCCGCCGCGCTGGACCACGGCGCCGCGCTCGCCGGCCGCCTGCTGGCCGGCAATCCGGCGGTGCACGTCCGCCAGGTGCACTGCCCGGCCAGCCGGGGAGCGGCCGCCGGCGCCATGGTGTCGCTCGCCGTGCGGTGGCGCGCGCTGCCCGGGGCGTACGTCCGGTTCCTGGCCGAACGCCTGGCACCTGGCGCGCCGGTGCTGCTGCTGCACGACGCCCGTACCTGGCCGGTGCTGGATGACGGGCGCGGGCACAGCTTCCAGGTCGGCTCCCCGGCCAGCGGCCTCGACCCGGTGGACTTCCACCCCGACGCGCACGCGCTGCGGCAGGTGCTCCGTTCGGCGGGCGGTGACGGGGCGGGCTGGACGCCGCCGGACGTCTCCTGCCCCCAGGCGTACGCGGAGCACGGCGTGGAGTCCGGCTTCGAGCACGGCCTGCGGACCTGGACCGCGCGGCGGGGACATCCGCTGCACCGGGTGCTCGTCCCGCAGCCGGACGCGCTCAGCGCGGCTACTGCCGACGTGTACCGGCACTGGCTGCGTCGGGCCGGCAAGACCGGCAACCGCCTGGTGGTGGAGTGCGGGCGGCTGCTCGACCCGTGGCAGGTGGTCCGGGCCGGGCTGGTGCCGTACTGGTGCGAGAACGCGACCCGGCGGCGGGTGGAGGGGGTGGAGATGTGGCTCGCCGGAAGCGAGCCGTTCAGCTCGGTGGACGTGCTGCCCGAGCCGCCCGGGGTCCGCTCGCCCGCCCTCGCCGGCCGGGTGCGGGCCGAGTTCGAGGACATCCTGC
>NZ_JBSGJR010000925.1:0-1454 GCF_053605645.1 Micromonospora sp. NPDC003776 | reverse complement strand
GGCGACGCCTGGCGGCCCCGGGTGACCGCCACTGGCGACCCGGCGGCCCGCGCCGACGTCGAGTTCGCGCTGCGGCGGGAACTGGACCGGCTGGCCGCCCCGCACCGGCACCGGATCGAGGTCCGGCTCCTACCCGCCCGGCGGGCGACGTGAGCAACGCCGCCCACCGGCTGCTCTGGACGGTCGTCGCCCTGCTCCTGGTGGCGGCGGGCGGGACCGCGCTCGCCGTGGGCAGCGGGCGGCTGCCCGGCGGGGACACCCCGCTGCTCGGTGCCGGGCCGCTCGCCTGGTGGCGGGCCGGTACGCCGTGGAGTCCGCTGGCCGCCGCGGTCGCCGGGGTGCTGCTGGCCCTGCTCGGCCGGCGGCTGCTGGTCGCCGCGCTGCGGGTGCCGGACCGGCTCGCCGGCACCCTGGCCCGGACCGGCGAAGGGGGCGGGCGTACCCGGGTGGCCGGCGGGGTGCTGACCGAGGCGCTGGAACGGGACCTGCTCCGGTCGCCCGGGACCCGGGCGGCCCGGGTGGTGCTCACCGGGCCGGCGGCCCGGCCGGACGTCTGGGTGGAGCTGCGCCTGGCTCCGTACGCCGAGGTGGCCGCCGCCCGCGACCAGGTCGACGCCGCGGTGCGCCGGTTCGCGGCGACGGTCGGCTGCCGGCCCGCGCACCTCGACGTGACGGCGCTGCTGGACCAGCCCGGACGGTGACCGGCGCCGATGGGCGACCATGGGCGGGACCCCGAGGAAGGGAGCCGCCGTGCGGGTGGTGTCGCTGGTGCCGTCGTTGACCGAGGCGGTGGCGCTGACCCGGCCCGAGGTGCTGGTCGGCGCCACCGACTGGTGCACCCACCCGGCCGGGCTGGACGTCGCCCGGGTCGGCGGCAGCAAGTACCCGGACCTGGACCGGGTGCTCGCCCTCCGGCCCGACCTGGTGCTGCTCAACGAGGAGGAGAACCGGCGCGCGGACGCCGAGGCCCTGCACGCCGCCGGCGTGCCGGTGCGGGTCACCTTTCCGCGTACCGTCCCGGAGGCGTTGACCCAGCTCGGCGAGCTGGCCGCCGCGCTCGGCGCCGGCGAACCGGAGTGGCTGCGGGCCGCCCGGCGGGCCTGGGACGCGCTGCCGGCGCCGGCGCCGACCCGCGCGGCGGTGGTGCCTGTGTGGCGGCGACCCTGGGTGGTGCTCGGCCGGGACACCTTCGCCGGTGACGTGCTGCGCAGGCTCGGCGTGGCCAACCAGTGGGGCGACCACGAGGAGCGCTATCCCCGCCCGGGTCTGGCCGAGCTGCGGGCCCGGCGGCCGGAGCTGGTGGTGCTGCCGGACGAGCCGTACCGGTTCACCGCCGAGGACGGCCCGGAGGCCTTTCCCGGCGTACCGGCGGCGCTGGTCTCGGGCCGGCACCTGACCTGGTACGGGCCCTCGCTCGCCGAGGCGCCGGCGCTGCTCGCCGCCCAGCTCGCCAC
>NZ_JBSGJR010000924.1:0-1458 GCF_053605645.1 Micromonospora sp. NPDC003776 | reverse complement strand
CTCGCGGGCCCGTTCCCGCCGAGCCCGGCGGGACCGTCCGCCGGCCAGCTTCATCGGCAGCTCGACGTTCTCCAGCGCGGTCAGGTACGGCAGCACTGCGCGGTGGGAGGTTTGGGGGCGGGGCTCTGCTCGGCGGTCTCGCCGGTGCGCTGCTCCCGGTCGCCGAACGCCTGCCGGACCAGCCGGTTCGCCTCCTCCTGGTCGATGCCGGAGGCCACCATCAGGTCGCTGGCCGTGGTGCGCACCTGCGCGATCACCACGCTGCCGGAGAAACCCACCCCCTCCGAGTACGCCCGGCCGGCCTCGCTGACCGCGCGCAGGGTCCGCTCCCGGGCCTGCTCCGGCTCCTGCCCGGCGGCGAACTCGTGCCGGAGCAGGCGTACGGACTCGGCGAGGTGGCCGATCGAGTCGGGCATCGGTTCCGGAATCGACTCCTCGTCCTCGATCATGGTGACCGAGCGGCGGATCAGCGTGCCGCTGTTGCGCATCGCCCGGTCGATCGGGTCGGCCGCCTCGGCGTAGTGGGTCAGCTCGCTGCGCCGGTGCCAGCGGGCCGGCGAGATGGTGATCGTCTCCTTGGCGCCCTCGATCGCCTCGGAGAGCGCGGCCAGCTCGTCCTTGTTCTCCCGGAGCCGGAGCAGGGCCTGCTGCGCCGCACTCCGGTCCCGTCTTCGCAGCGCGTCGGCGCACACGTCGAGCTGGTTGGCGAGCAGGTCCAACGCGGGCCGAGCGGCCCGGTTGATCACCCGGAGCGGGTTGAGCGGCAGCAGGATCGCGGTCACCAGCAGGGCGATGCCACCGCCGAGGAACGCGTCGACGAAGCGCGGGACCTCCAGGTTCTTCGTGGACGGGCTGAGCGTCACGATCAGCACGGCGGTGGCCGCCGCCTGGATCACGATGGCGACGCTGGCCCCGGCGAAGATGGTGAGCAGGATCGCCGCGGTCACCACCAGGCCGAGCTGCCAGGCGCCGGTGCCGAGGAAGTAGATGAGGCCGTCACCGATCGCGACCCCGACGGCGACCCCGACGATCAGCTCGACCGTCCGCCGGAACCGCTGGCCGACGGAGGCCGCCAGGGTGCCGACCGCCGAGATCGGCGCGAACACCGGTTGCGGGTTCTTGAGCAGGCGGTGGGAGATCAGGTAAGCCAACCCCGCGGCCAGGCCGGCCTGGACGGCCAGGCCGGTGGCGGTCCGCACCCGGTGCAGCCGGTCGTGCAGGGTGGCCTTGCTGCGGTCGCGCAGCTCGTCCATCGCCGCGGCGATCCGCGGCCCGTCCAGGTCGACCAGCCCCTCCCGGAGCGGGGCACGGCGCAGGAACGGAAACCGTCGTCGATCCCGGGCGTCGGCCATGGCCGGGACTACCCGCCCCGCACCCGGTGAATCCTCGCTCCTGCGGCCGGTGCGGCAGACTGCACCCGGTGAGGGAGCTGATCGAACGCTGGCGGGACGCCGCCCG
>NZ_JBSGJR010000923.1:0-1459 GCF_053605645.1 Micromonospora sp. NPDC003776 | reverse complement strand
GCCGCCACGCCGGGCGACGGCGAGCATCGCCGCCACCTGCGGCCGGTCCGGCCGGGCCAGCCGGCGTACCCCGGCGGGCATCGGCTCGACCAGGGTCACCGCCAGGTCGCCCCAGCCGAGCTCGCGCAGCAGGCCGGGCACCGCGGGCAGGCCGGCCCAGTCGCGCGGCAGCTCGCGCAGCGCGTCCGCCTCCGCGCGGACCATCGCCCGGGTCGCGTCGTTCCAGCCGACCTTGGCGTACGCCCACGCGGCGCCCCGGTCGTCGAAGAGCTGCAGCGTCGGCTTGTGGTGCGGGTCGGGCGGGCGGATCCCGATCGCGGCGTGCAACGGCCGGCCCTCGACCCGGGCCAGGTGGGCGGTGAGCAGCAGCTCGGCGGGATCGGCGTCGGCCGGGGCGGCCACGGTCAGCACCGGCATCCCGGCCAGCCGGGTGGCCCCGAGCCCGGCCAGCACGCCGACCGCGAGCCGGTTGGCGCGCACCCGGGGCGGCCGCAGCGCGTTGTAGGCCAGCGTCGACGCCGCGCCGACCCGGCGGGAGGCCAGCGGCAGCAGGAACTTCGCCCGCTCTACCGAGGGCACCACCGCGTACCGGGCGACGATCCGGTGGCCCGGCGGCGCGACGGCGGACGCGGCGACGCCGAGCCACAGCCGCTCGTCGCCGAAGATCGCCCGGGTCACCCAGCCGATGCCGTCCCGGCGGTCCCGTGGGTCCTGCACCACGCCGCGCCCTCCCCTGTCCCGTCGTAACGACGGCGGCCACGACAGGGGCCGCCGGCGCCACGATAGGGCCCGCCGGCCACTCGCCGGCGACCGGTCAGCGCTGCCAGACGCGGACGTGGTCGACCCGGAAGTCGGCCGGGAAGGCGGTGGCCGCGTCCGGCGGCCCGAGCCAGCCCCCGACCTGGAAGTTCAACCGCAGGTTGTACGGCTTGTCGAAGGCCTCGTCGAACCACGGGGTGGTGCTCCGGTCCCGCTGCCAGACCAGCCGGCCGTCGAGGTACCAGCGGATCACCCCGGGCTCCCACTCGGTGGTGTACGTGTGGAAGCCGTCGCCCGGGTAGCCGGCCGGGAACTCCCAGCGCTGGTCCTGCTTGACCGGGCTGTAGTCGTAGAAGATCGCCTGGGTGGCGGCCCGGTGGTACGCCGCCCCGCCGGGCAGTTCGACCACGTCGATCTCGCCCTTGCCCCCGTCGTCCGGCCGCAGCCAGAACGCCGGCCACAGCCCCTGCGAGTCGGTCGGCCCGTTCGGCGACTCGGCCCGGATCTCGAACCGGCCGTAGCGGAACGAGGCCTTGCCGATGGTGTCCAGGTATGCCTCGGTGTACTGCCGCGGCTGGCCGGCGCAGACGGTGCTCCGCCGCTGCGCCCGGATGCTCGCCCTCGTGGTCCGCGACACCCCGGCCGGGGTGCGGGCGTTCCACCCCAGCGGCCAGGCCGACCCGGAGGGCTTCGCGGCCAT
>NZ_JBSGJR010000922.1:0-1461 GCF_053605645.1 Micromonospora sp. NPDC003776 | reverse complement strand
CGCTGCTCGCCCGCCGGGCCGGCCGGCTGCCCGACGTCGGTGCCGTCGGCGGCCAGGTGGCCGGTGCCCAGCACCGCCGCGAAGGACTCCCGGCGGTCGTGGTTGCCCGGGCAGTACACGTGCGGGATGCCCCGCTGCGCGGCGAACCGGCCGACCGCCTCCCGTACGGCGGTGCAGCCGGCGACCGAGCCGTCGTCGGCGACGTCGCCGCTGACCACCACCAGGTCGAGGTCCGGCACGTGCCGTATGTCGTGGAGGATGCCGTGCAGGGCGGCGCGGGCGTCCACGCCGTCCTCGTCGTGGCCGTCGGCGCCCACGTGGGTGTCGGACAGGTGCAGGATCCGGTGGCGTACGGGCGAACTCATGCGGCTCCTCACCTCGTGGATGAGGGGCCCCCAGGCGGTCGACGCCCCCGACCTCACTCCCCGGTGGTCGCCCACCCGCGCCAGTCGTGTGGGCCGAGCCTAGGAGATCAGCCGGAGGCGCGCTGCCCCGGACGGGTCAGAACGGGTCGCCGCACACCCGCCACTTGCCGTTCTCCTGCACCACCGGCAGGTCCCGCTCCTCGCTGGCGCCACCCTCCCGGGTCAGCCGCACTTTCACCGTGCCGCGCGGCCGGCCGCCCCGGGTGGCCACCGACACGTCCACGATCTCGTAGCCGCTGACCTGCGGCGGGGTGCGCACCCAGCTGCCGAAGCCGACCTGGCTCCACTTGCCGCGCGCGGTCCGGCACAGCTTGTCGTACGCCTTGTCGGTGTCCCCGGCGGCGACCTCGCGGAAGAACGTGTCGGCGGTCTCCCGGACCGGGCCGTTGGCCTGCAGCACCACCTGCACGTTCCACAGCGCGAGGCCGGCCACCCCGACCAGGCACATGGCGAGCCCGAGGCCACCGGCCAGCACGCTCGCGCGGACCGGCCGGCGCCGCCGGGCCGGCCTGGTCCACCCCTGCTCCCTGCCCATCACCTACGACGGTAGAGAAACCGGCGGCAGCTCTGCGCCGAAATTCCCCGCAGGTACCTGCCAGAAGGTGTCAGCTTCTCTCGCCAGGATGGGTGGCATGACAGTGCACGCCGACCTCGCCATGGTCAACCTCGACAGCTCCGACCCGGTCGCCCACGCGGCCTTCTACTCCCGCGCCCTCGGCTGGGAGGTCACCCACAGCCAGGCCGAGTACGCGATGATCAGCAAGGACGGGGTCTCGATCGGCTTCGGCCTGGTGCCCGGCTACACCCCGCCGACCTGGCCCGACGAGACCGCCGGCAAGCGCTACCACCTCGACCTGTACGTCGAGGACGTGACGCTCGCCGAGAAGGAGTTCGTGGCGGCCGGCGCGACCCGGCCGGAGTTCCAGCCCGGCGGGGAGCGGTGGACGGTGCTGCTCGACCCGGTCGGGCAGCCGTTCTGCCTCTGCCCGCGCCCGCAGGGCTGACCGCGGGCCGGCTCGTCGGGCTGAGCGCGCGC
>NZ_JBSGJR010000921.1:0-1465 GCF_053605645.1 Micromonospora sp. NPDC003776 | reverse complement strand
GGCGCGAGCGGGGCGGCGAGCCGGCGGATCAGCCACGGAGTGCGGCCATGTTGCCCGCGCTGATCTTCGAGAAGCGCAGCGACCGGCCCGGGTCGGCGCTGCCGCCCGGAGCGTTGTCCTGCTCGTAGTTGGGGTTGTGGTAGCCCTTGGCGCCGATCTTGCCGAAGAACGACCGATAGTCGATGTCGCTGCGGGGGTCCCCGAAGGGGATCATGGTGTAGCCGTCGCCGACGCCGTCCGGCTGTGTGGTGGCGTCACCGTCCTTGGCGTGGAACAGCGCGTAGCGCATCGTCTGCGTCGCCACCTGGGCGGTCGGGTCGAAGATGTCCTCCACCCGCTTGCCGTCGTAGTCGTAGCGCCAGCGCCACTGGTGCTGGGCGACGTGCGCCCAGTAGATGTCCATCTCGATGACGACCAGCCCGGGGTCCGTGACGTCGAGGTAGTGCTGCATGAGTCGCTTGCCGGACTCCGCGCGCACCACGGTCGGGGGGATCGGTGCGCCGGTGACGCGGTCCTCGGTGACGGTGACCAGCGGGCCGTCCTGGAGGAAGTTGTACGCCGGCGAGTGGTTGTGGGTGTACATCTGGATGCCCCACTGGAGGCTGATCCGGTTCAGCGCATCCCACTTCTCTCCGGCGATCGTCCACGGCTCGATGTTGCGGTTGTTGGCGCTCGTCGGGTCGCTGCCGGTGCCCATGTACGGCATGCCGAGGATCGACGCGAACTCCAGTTCGGTCTGCAGCCGGTTGTAGTCCTCGGTCGACATGGCGCCGCCGGGGCTGTTCGGGCCGTTCCAGGTGTTCGGGACGAACCCGTGGTTGCCGATCGCCTGGAGGCCGTACGCGTCGAGGAAGCCGCGCAGTGTGCGCGCGTAGGCCAGGTAGGCCGCTCGCGATTCGGGGGTGGTCACCCCGCCGGGCGCGGGGTTGGGCGCGGCGCCGCCGGGGTTGGCGGCGTGTTGCCCATAGCCGGCGAACTCGATGTGCTTGTATCCGCAGCCGGCCAGGAACTCGAACAGCTCCACCCAGCCGCCGGGCAGCGGCACCAGCGGGCCGAGGTCGTTCGGGTCCTGGGGGAAGGTCGGGCCGCCCAGGTAGCCCATCGTCGGGGCGACGCCCAGCGCGGCGCTGGCCGCGATGCCGATCCGGGTGGGCACGTCGCGTTGGCTGTACGTGATGGTGCCCAGCTTGCCGTCGGGGATGAGCCGCCCGTTCGCCGCACTCGCCAGGCTGGGCGAGAACACCGCTGCCGGACCGAGCGGGCTGAACGCCGCGGCGGCTGCCACGCCGGCGCCGGCCATGAGCCGTCGCCTGCTGATCCTGCTGTCGAAGGCCATTGTGGTTCCTCTCTCGGAGAGTGATCGATGCGAGTGGGGGCGGGTGGGGCCCGCCGGGGGGCGGCCCCCCCCCCCGCCGGGCGGGGGGCCCGGCCCCCCAGTGCCCCCCACCACGGCCCCAGGGTGGGG
>NZ_JBSGJR010000920.1:0-1473 GCF_053605645.1 Micromonospora sp. NPDC003776 | reverse complement strand
CCGACCCGCAGGGGCGCGGACTGGCCCGGGCGATCGGGTCGGCGTTGCGCCGCGCCGGGCTGCCCGCCGCGGCGGTCGGCTACGTCAACGCCAACGCCACCGGCACCGGGTACAGCGACGCCTCCGAGGCGGCGGCGCTGCGGCTGGCGCTCGGCGACCGGGCCGGCCGGATCCCGGTCAGCTCCACCAAATCGGTGCACGGGCACGCGCTGGAGGCCTCCGGCCTGCTCGAACTGGTGGTCACCGTGCTCGCCCTGCGACACGGGAAGCTCCCGGTCAACGCCGGCTGGCTCGGCCCCGACGAGTCCTGCCCGCTGGACGTCATCACCGACGCCCCCCGCCCCGCCGCCACCCCCCACGCGCTGACCCTGAACGCCGCCTTCGGCGGCGCCAACACCGCTCTCCTGGTAGGTGCCCCATGACCCGCACCTCGCGATCGTGCACGTCCGGCCCCGGCAAGCCCGGCGAAAGCCGCGCGCCCGGGGCGCCAACCGCAAGATCGGCGGAGCGGGGGGAACGGGCGCGGCGGGTGCGGGGGGTTGCCGAGGGGCGGTGGCCGGAGGCGGGGGACGGGGCGCCGCCCGGGGTGCCGGGGTTCGTGCACTCGGACTTCGCCCCGGTGGTGGTGGCGGCGGCCGACCGGTGCCTCAGCCGGCATTACGGGGAGGGGCCGCTGCCGGCGGGGAACCGGACGGCGGTGGTGCTGGTCAGCGCGAGCGGCGACCGGGCCAGCGCCCGGCACGTCCGGGCCGCGGTCGCGGCCGGCGGCCGGATCGGTCCGCTCTTCTTCTTCCAGTCGGTGCCCAACAGCGTCGCCGGGCACGTCGCGGCGCGCTGGGGGCTGGACGGGCCGGTGGTGTGCCTGAGCCCGACGGGGGAGCCGCGGGCCGAGGGCACCGCCGAGGCGGAGCTGCTGCTGTACGACGGCGACGCCGACCAGGCGTTGCTGGTCCTGATCGAACAGGCATCCGACGGCACGCCGAGTACGGCGGTCGCGGTGCTGCTGGGGGAGGGAACTGGTCAATGAGGACGAAGGGACTACGCGGCGCGCTGGCCGCCGACACCGAGCTCGGTGCGGGCAACGTACTGGCCCGGGTGCTGGCGCACGGGGCCGACCCGGACGGGCCGGGGCTCACCTTCGACACGGCGGTAGACGGCCACCCGGCCGAAGCGCCGCTGACCCTGGGCCAGCTCGACGCGCTGGTCGCCGCCCGGGCCGCCTGGCTGCACCAGCGGGGCGTACGGCGGCGCGACCCGATCGCGGTCTGGGCCGGCACCGCCGCCGACATGGTGCTGTCCTTCCTGGCGCTGGCCCGGCTCGGCGCGATCCCGGCGCTGATGAACGGCAGGCTGCGCCCGGAGATCGCCGCCGAGTACATCCGCCGGCTGCGCGCCGCCGGCGTGCTGGCCGACGCGGCGCACGCCGCCGCCCTCGCCGGGCACGACCTCGGCGCCCCGCTGCTCGGCGAGCCC
>NZ_JBSGJR010000919.1:0-1485 GCF_053605645.1 Micromonospora sp. NPDC003776 | reverse complement strand
CCCGGTCTTCGGACCGGGGTGTCGCGGTCTCCGGGTCCGGTTCGTGCCCGGGCCGCCCCGCACGTCCGAGCTTCCGGGTGAACCCCCTCACCAACTGTCGTCAGGGGGTTTGACCGCCGCCAGACTTGGGCGCTGGCCGGACCCGCGAGGGTCCGGCTTCGTCGTGTGACCGTCTGGACGGGGAGGTTGTCGTGGCTCTCGGCGCCACGTTCGCCGCGCTACGCCACCGGAACTACCGGATCTGGGCCGGCGCCGGCTTCGTATCGGTGATCGGGACCTGGATGCAGGTCCTCGGCGTCAACTGGTACGTCATGTCGGCGACCGGGTCGGCGACCTCCATGGGCCTCACCGTCCTGCTCCAGGCGCTGCCCACCCTCGTGCTCTCGGTCTGGGGCGGCGCGCTGGCCGACCGGCTCCCGGCCAAGCCGGTGCTGATCGTGGCCCAGGCGGCCCACGCGGCCCTCGCCGCCGGCCTGGCCGTGGTCGCCGTCACCGGCGCCGGCGGGCTGCCGGCGATCTACGCGATCTCCCTGGTCACCGGCGCGGTCTCGGCGATCGAGGGGCCGGTGATGGGCCGCTGGTCCTCGACCCTGGTGGACCGGGAGAGTCTCGGCAACGCCCTCGCGCTCGGCTCGCTCACCAATTCCGCCGGCCGGATCCTCGGCATGAGCCTGGGCGCCGTCGTGGTCGCCGCCGTCGGGCCGGCGCTGCTCTTCGCGACCAACGCCGCCAGCTTCGTCGCGGTCGTCGTCGCCCTGTTCGCCGTACGTGAGGGGGAACGGCACACCGGTGTGCCGGTCGAGGGCTCCAGGTCGCGGCGCGGCGCAAGACGCGCCGAGCTGGAGTCGTCGCAGGCCGACCCGGCTCGGGCGGACGGCGGGATCGGGGCCGGCTTCCGCTACCTGCTGCGCCAGCCGGTGGTGCTGGTCGCCCTGGCGTTGTCGTTCGTGCTGGGCAGCCTGGGCCGCAACTACCAGGTGACCATGGCGGCGATGAGCGAGGGACCGCTGCGCGGCGGCGCGTCCGGCTACGGCTTCCTCTCCACCGTCTTCGCCGTCGGCACGGTGGTCGGCGCGCTGGTCGCCGCCCGCCGCCGGGAACTGGGCTACCCGATCCTGGTCGGCGCCGGCCTGCTCGCCAGCGGCCTCCAGATCGTCGCCGGCCTGGCTCCGGGCACGCTGAGCTTCGCCGCGGTCATCCTGCCGGTGGCCGCCGCCGCGGTGGTCATCGACACCACGGTCGGCGCCCGGGTCCAGCTCGACACCGACTACGCGATGCGGGGCCGGGTGCTGGCCGCGGTCGCGGTCACCGGTTCGGTCTCCGCCGCCGTCGGCGCGCCGCTGCTCGGCTGGCTCTCCGAGCACGTCGGCCCCCGGCAGACCCTGGTGCTGGCCGGCGCGGTCGCTGCGGTGGCGACCGCCGTGGCCGGGGTGACCCTGGACCGGCTGCGCGAGCGCCGGCTGCGTCGCCGCCTCACCCGCGTCC
>NZ_JBSGJR010000918.1:0-1489 GCF_053605645.1 Micromonospora sp. NPDC003776 | reverse complement strand
CGTGCCCGGTCCCACCCGCTGGGCGACCGGGCACGTCGCGTTCCCCGTTGATCGTCGCGGACTCGGCACGTCCGGCGGTGCGACCTGGGCGTGCCCCAGCGCAACAGGAGGGAACGAGGCATGACCGAGCTGACCGGCGCCGCGTGGCGCACCAGCAGCCGCTCCAACGACCAGGGCCTCTGCGTCGAGGTGGCGACCAACATGGTCACCGCGCACGGCGTGGTGGGCGTACGCGACTCGAAGGACCCGTCCGGTCCGGCGCTCGCGGTCAGCCCGCCGGGCTGGACGGCGTTCGTCGCCGCGATCCGCGCCGCCGCCTTCCGCGGCTGACCCCGGCGCCCCCGGAACCCGGTGCCCCGCTCGGGGCACCGGTGGTGGAAATGTCACCGCAAGGCTCCCCGTTTCCCGTTCACGCCCCGTACCGTGGACGACACGGGAGGTGCCATGTCGACGGTGACGGTTAGCGCATTCATCGAAGCGCAGGACGTCGACGTGTGGCGGCTCCTCACCGACCTCCCGGCGCGGGCCGAGTGGCTCTCCGCCGTCGGCGCGGTCGACGTGCTGACCCGCGGCCCCTTCGGCCCCGGCACCACCTGGTGCGAGACCCGGGTCCGGCCCGACGGCGCCGCCGAGCCGGAGGAGTTCGTGGTGGTCGAGGCCGTCGCTCCGACCCGGCTGGTGCTCAGCTCGCGGGGCGCCGGGGCGGACTACCGGATCACCTGGCGACTCCAGACGGTCGAACGCCGCCGACGGGGCTGCACCGAGGTCACCGTCGAGCAGCAGGCGGCGCCGACCGCCCCGTACGGCCGGGTGCTGGCGCTGATCCTCGGCGGCCTGGCCGCCCGGGCGGTCGAGGGCGCCCTCCGCCGCGACCTCGCCGACCTCGCCGTGGCGGTCACCCCCAGTCGCTCCGCCGAAGCCGCCTGAGCCGATCCGCCGGCGCCCGGTGTCGGTGGGTAGGGTGCCGGGCGGAGGTGTGGCATGGGGTTGCCCGGGGGGCGGCGGATCGCGGTGGCGCTCGCGGTGGTGCTCGCCGTCGCGGCGGCGGCCGTCGTGGTCCACCGGGTCCTCGCGCCGGCCGAGGTCAGCACGGTCGCCCGGGGCGCGTACCCGGCGGCGCCGAACCCCGGGCCCAGGGTGATCGGCCGGCTTCCGGTGGCCCCGCTGGTCGTGGACGGCCGGCTCCGGGTCTACGCCGGTGCCCGCCAGGTGTACGCCGACCAGCCGGTCGACCGGCGGTACCGGGTGACCCCGTTCTGGTCGTACCGGCGCTGGCCGGCCAAGCTCGACGGGGTGCTCGCCGAGGGCACCACCGTGGTCAGCCGCTGGTCGGACGGGAAGCTGGTGGCGCTGGACGCGCGTACCGGCCGGGTGGCCTGGCGGGCCGACGGGCCGGAGCCCGGCGCGCTGCCGAAGCCACGCCGCACCTACGCCGCGACGGTGTGGGACCCGGCCGGGCTGCACGTCGCGCGGACCGCGGCGGGCCGGT
>NZ_JBSGJR010000917.1:0-1490 GCF_053605645.1 Micromonospora sp. NPDC003776 | reverse complement strand
AACGCCATCGCCGCCATCCTGCTGGCCCTGCGGGACGCGACCGGGATCCGGCCGCACTGCCACTAGCGCCGGTACGAGCACCGCGAGCGCCGCGCAGGCGTAGATAAGGGTCATCGCGGCGCACCGCCCGGCCGGACGGCCCGCGTCGACCGCACCCGGTCCCCTGCCCTGTCAGCCACCGGCCGACCTCCCCACGCCGCACGGTCCGCGGGCGGTGCCCCACGCCTCCCGGACCGGATCGAACCCGCCACCACGGACGGGTGGTGATCGAGTGGTGACACCTTAGTGGAGGCCGGCTCACGTCCGGTAGCAGGGGCCGGACCGTACGGCATTTCCCCGGATTTGCCGGTCGTCTCCCCGACCCCCGACCCCGGCTCACTCCCGGGGCGATCCCGACCGGTCGGCGAGCACGTGCAGCAGCGCGGGGTGCAGCCGGCCGCTCCACCCGCCCCCGCCGGCGGCGAGTTCGGCGGTCCGCAGCCACAGCTCGACGAGGTAGGCGTCGGCGACGAGGCGCCGGCGGGCCGGATCGAGGCCGAGAGCCTCGCCGTGCCGGTCGAGCACGTCCACCAGCTCGACGGTCGCCTCGGGCACCGGCCGCCCGCGCAGCGACAGGGCACTCTGGAACGCCTGGTGGGCGAGGTCGAAGCCGACCGGCCGGTCCCGGCCGCTGTTCTCCCAGTCCCAGGCGAACAGCCGCCCCCGGTGGGTGCCGAGGTTCCACGGCACCCAGTCGCCGTGCCAGTGGCCGAACTCCAGGGTGGTCGCGCCGTCCCGCGCGGCCAGGGCGGCCAGCGCGGCGCCGACCGGTCCGCCGGCCCGTGCCAGCTCCCAGCCCAGCACCGCCGCCATCCGGTACGCGGCACTGCCGCGGTGCACCGCGTGCCCGCCCATCACGCCCACCACCGACTGCGGCCCGTGCACCGCCAGCCAGGCCCGGGTCGCGTCCGCCAGGGCGTTGTCCACCCCGTGGTCGTGCAGCCGCTGGCCGAGCGCCTCCCGGACGTCCGGCAGCGCCCCACCGTGCGCCCGGAAGTGCGCGTACACCCGGGTGTCGTACATCCCGGCGAAGCCACCCTCGGCGAAGCCGGCGGCCAGGTCGTCGGGGGTGTAGAGGTGGGCCGGCTGGGTCGGGTAGGGCAGCCCGGAGAAGGGTGGGACCACGTTGGCGCCGCGCCGGACCAGGTCCGCGCCGACCTCCCGGTCGGCGAACCGGCAGCCCACGAAGAGGGTGCCGGCGACCTCGACGGCGCGCAGGTCGGGAACGGGGTCGAGGTCGAGGCGGAGGCCCTGCACGGTCAGGCCGGCGAGGCTGCCCTCGGCCAGCCGCCGGTCGAACTCGGCCCGGGTCTCGACCTCGTCGATGCTGGTGTCGTGCGGCTCGATGACGTCCGCGGGGGGTGGGGTCGGCACCAGATCATCCTGCCCGCCCACGGCAACCCGGCAAACGCCGGCCGGACCGACAGGAGCCCGGCGGCCGGGCCGCCGGG
>NZ_JBSGJR010000916.1:0-1507 GCF_053605645.1 Micromonospora sp. NPDC003776 | reverse complement strand
GCTCATTGGTGCACCCTTGTCTCACTCGAGCTGATGTTGGTTCGAGTGCACCGGTGACCGTCGGGCCATCGCCCCGCTCGCTCGACCTTCGAGGTCCAGCGTGAGTTCTGCGAGGCCCGGCGGCCCGGGGCACCCCGATCGGCCACAGGGCTATGCGTGTGCGAACGCCGCTCAATGAGCAACCGGCTGCGGTGTCCCGGAACCGCCAGGTGCTTCCCCACTGGTAGCGCAGCGGAGAGGCAAGAATGAGTGTGCAGGACACCCCCGGCATGAAGCGAGCGACCACGGCCGGCGTTGACTGGGCGAAGGACAACCACGCCGTGTGCGTGCTCGACGCGGACGGAGAGCCGATCGAACGGATCACCGTCACCCACAACAAGACCGGCCTGAACAGGCTGAACACGGTCCTGGACCGTCACGGTGTCGACGATGTCGGCATCGAACGCGGTGACGGACCGGTCGTCGACGCGCTGCTCGCTGCTGGCCGCACGGTGTTCGTGATCCCGCCGTCGCAGGTCAAAGCGCTGCGCCGCCGCTACGGCTCGGCCGGTAACAAGGACGACCGGTTCGACGCCTACGTCCTGGCCGACACCGTCCGCACCGACCGCCGCAGGCTCACACCGCTGCTGCTGGACAGCGAACCGACCACCGCGCTGCGGAAACTGTGCCGAGCTCGTAAAGACCTGGTCGCACACCGCGTCGCCGCGACCAACCAGCTGCGCGCGCACCTGCAGACCGCCCTGCCCGCCGCCGTCGACCTGTTCGCCGACCTCGACTCCGCCGTCAGCCTGCGCTTCCTGACCCGTTTCACCAGCCAGGACGCCATCGACTGGCTCTCGCCCAAACGCCTGGCCGCCTGGCTGACCAGCGTCGGATACTGCGGCCGCACCGACCCGGCTGTTCTGCACGCCCGGATCGCCGGCGCCGCCCGCGGCGCCACCGGCCACCACGGTCAGGTCCTGGCCGGAATCACCCGCGCCTACCTGGCCACCATCCAAGCGATCACCGCTCAGATCGAGGCCCTGGCCCAGCAGATCACCGAAGCCCTCACCGTCCACCCCGATCGGCAGATCTTCACCAGCCTGCCGAAATCCGGCACCGTCCGCGCTGCCCGGCTGCTCGCCGAGATCGGCGACGCCCGGGGCCGGTTCCCCACCCCGGCCTCGCTGGCCTGCCTCGCCGGCGTCGCACCCTCCACCCGCGAGTCCGGCAAAGCCCGCATCGTCGCGTTCCGCTGGGCCGTCGACAAACAACTGCGCGACGCCGTCTGCGACTTCGCCGGCGACAGCCGCCACGCCAACCCCTGGGCCGCCGACCTCTACCGCCGCGCGCGCGCCCGCGGCCACGACCACCCCCACGCCGTCCGGATCCTCGCCCGCGCCTGGCTCGACATCATCTGGAAGTGCTGGACCACCGGCACCGCCTACGACCCCACCCAGCACCGAGCACTCCAACGACTCCTCAACCAAGATCAACCAGTGAAGGCTTGACACAGGGCTACTCACGC
>NZ_JBSGJR010000915.1:0-1521 GCF_053605645.1 Micromonospora sp. NPDC003776 | reverse complement strand
GGTCAGCCGGGGGCGGGGATCGCCGCGATCCGGCGGAAGGCGGCGGTGATCTGGTCTGCCCAGGGCCAGGTCGATGGGATGCGTAGCTGGCGGCGGCGTTGGCCTCGGGTGAGGCGGGCGGCGGTGTGTAGCAGGCGGTAGCGCAGTCGTTTCGGTTCGGCTTTGGCCAGGTCGCCGTCGAGGGTGAGCAGTTGTAGCCAGGCGATCAGGTCGCCGGCCATGGCCGCGATCTGGCACCAGGCGGCGTTGATGGCGAACTCGCGGGACGGTAGGCGGCGCAGGCCGGTGTCTTTGGCGCAGCGGATCCGGTCTTCGACGCGGGCGTGGGCGCGGTGGCGGGCTTCCAGCCACTGCAAGGCGCCGGCGGGGGTGTTGGTGACGAACGCGGTGTAGCGCCAGCCGTCGCGTTCCTCGAACAGCGACAACTGGGCGCCGGGGTGCGGCCGTTCGCGACGCACGATCACCCGCATGCCGGGCGGCCAGCCGGTCAGGGCCAGCAGGCCGGTCAACTCCGCGACCTGCGCGCCGTCGCGGATGCCGCCGTCGGCGGCCAACGCGGGTGACCAGGCCGCGGTCGGCAGCGCACTGATGGCGGCGCGTTCCGCCTCGCCGATCGACCAGCCGATCGAGTACTCGACACGTCGGTTGCGCTTGGCGTCCTGCGCGGTCAGCCAGTCCAGCACGGCGTGGGTGGCGGCGGCCGAGTCGCCGCGGATCAGCAGGTGCCGCCGGTGCGCGACCGGGACCTGCGCGAACGCCTCGGTCAGCACGGTGAGGTGGTCGGCGGCGGTGTTGGCCCCGGCGTTGCCCGGCCGTAGTTTGATCGTCAGCAGTTCGCCGGTGTTGTCGCAGGTCACCAGGATCGGATGGAAGCCGTACGTGTGCTTGTAGGTGGCCGCCGCACCGTCCTTGTCGCTGTGCGCCAGGACGATCGTGGAGTCCACATCCAGCACCACCACGCCCTCGCCGAGATCCCGGCCCGCGGCACGAGCAGACGGCACCGACCCGATCAGGCCCCATACCCGGGCACGGACTTTCGCCCGGATCCTGGCGATCCGACGCAGCCCGACGTCACTGATCTCATCGAGGGCCCGCCAGCACGTCGCCGGCGACGCGACCTGACCGAACACCTCACTCTGGTGGCGCAGCACCTCGATATCCGCTATCGCCTCACCACCATCGGCGATCATCACCGCGAGGTCGACCAGCACCCTGCCCCGGTCCCGGCCCGGGACGAACCCACGCCGGCTCTGCGCCACCGACAGCGCCTGCGTCAGCCCGCTGCGATCAGCCAGCAGCCGCAACAACGCCGCCCCGACATGCGAGACCACACCATGACCGCCGACCTCGACGGACAAGCCCTTCGACCACTGGGTAATCTGCACCTACGAAGTGCCTTCCACGCGGGGTACCTGCACGACTCGACACCGGGCAGTTTTCCTTACGTGGCAGGCACTTCGCCATATCTACCGGCCCGCTGGACATCCAAGATCACGGCTGCCGTGAAAGGCCGAGGCTAGG
>NZ_JBSGJR010000914.1:0-1561 GCF_053605645.1 Micromonospora sp. NPDC003776 | reverse complement strand
AGTCGTGCCCGGCCCGGTGCCCGGGGCACGTGGGGTGTCCATAAACACGCCGCCACCCGGCCCACCACCGACCCCGTCGGCACCGGCCCGGCGGGCCGTGGGCGTCATGGCCGGACTGGCCGGCCTGACCTGGGCGGCCGGCACCGCCGAGTTCGCCCGGGTGCGGATCACGCCGAGCCCCCGGACCCCCGACGAGGTCGCCACCATGCTGGTGACCAGCGCGCTCATCCCGCCGTTGGCCGTCGCCCACTGGCTCCGTGGCTGGTGGCGCGCCCGCGCGGTGCCGGCCGGGTCGCTGGTCGGCCCGGAGGCGGCGAGTTGATGGTCACCCCACCTGCCCCGGGCACCCGGCCCGGCACGACTCCCCCCGGTCCCGCCCTGTACGACGCGGTGCTGCTCGACCGGGACGGCACGCTGATCGAGGACGTGCCCTACAACGGCGACCCGGAGAAGGTCCGCCCGCTGCCCGGCGTCGGGGAGGCGCTGGACCGGCTGCGGGCGGCCGGGCTGCGCCTCGCCGTGGTCACCAACCAGTCCGGGCTGGCCCGCGGCTACTTCACCGAGGCCGAGATGCACGCCGTGCACGCCCGGGTCGAGGAGCTGCTCGGCCCGTTCGACCACTGGGCGATCTGCCCGCACGACGACACCGACCGCTGCGGCTGCCGCAAGCCCGCCCCGGGCCTGGTGCACGCCGCCGCCCGGGCGCTGGGCACCGCCCCCCGCCGGTGCCTGATGGTGGGCGACATCGGCCGGGACATGGCCGCCGCGCTGGCCGCCGGGGCCACCGGCATCCTGGTGCCCACCCCGGTCACCCGCCCCGAGGAGGTCGCCGAGGCGCCGGCCGTCGCCCGGGACCTGCCCGGTGCGGTGCACGAGATCCTGCGCCGGATGCGGGCGGTCCAGCCGGTCGAACCGCGCACCGGCCGGGCCGGGACGGTCCTCGTGGTACGCAGCGACTCCGCCGGGGATGTGCTGGTCACCGGGCCGGGGATCCGGGCCGTGGCGGCCGGCGCGGAACGGGTGATGCTGCTCTGCGGGCCACGCGGCCGGGCGGCGGCCGAGCTGCTGCCCGGCGTCGACGAGATCATCGAGTGGCCGCTGCCCTGGATTGACGGGGACCCGGAGCCGGTCGACCCGGCCGACATCCGGGCCCTCACCGACCGCCTGGCCGCCGTCGGCGCCGACGAGGCCGTGATCTTCACGTCGTTCCACCAGTCCCCGCTGCCCCTGGCCCTGCTGCTGCGCCTGGCCGTGGTGCCCCGGATCAGCGCGATCAGCGACGACTACCCCGGCTCCCTGCTGGACGTCCGACACCGCGTCCCCGTCGGAGTGCCCGAACCGGAACGCGCCCTGTCCC
The DNA here is from genome assembly GCF_053605645.1 of Micromonospora sp. NPDC003776. NCBI lineage: Bacteria > Bacillati > Actinomycetota > Actinomycetes > Micromonosporales > Micromonosporaceae > Micromonospora > Micromonospora sp. NPDC003776. Next base: position 204 of record NZ_JBSGJR010000914.1, on the reverse strand, counting down.
TCGCCGCGGCCGCCGGCTTCGCGCTGCCCCCGGGCGACGAACCGGGACTGCGGCTCCGCGACGACCGGTCCGCGCCGACCCCCGACCTGCCCGACGGCGACTACGTGGTGGTGCACCCCGGCTCGTCCGTACCGGCCCGGGCCTGCCCACCGCCGCGGTGCGCGGAGATCGTGGTCCTCGAAGCCCGTCAACACCCGGGCGTGG
>NZ_JBSGJR010000913.1:0-1570 GCF_053605645.1 Micromonospora sp. NPDC003776 | reverse complement strand
ACCAAGTCCACGCCACTATAAAATAATCAAGCGAGCCGTCGAGGGGAGTACTTCCGTGACCGCCCCACCGTTCGACCCGACGACGTTCAAGCAGCTCAGGTCCGCCGCGCACCGCTCGCCCAGCGCCGCCGAGCGGCCCGACACCGCGCCGAGCCCCACCATGGTCAGCGTGGCCAGCACCGTGTCGTGCAGGTCCCGGTTCTGCCGCCGTTCGGCCTCGCGGGCGGCCCGGGCCGCCACCGCCTCCCGGCTCAGCCGCTGGTAGTCGGCGAAGACGGCGTCCGCCCGGGCGATCCAGTGGCGCATCAGCGCCGTCATCACCGCGGTGAGACCGGCCTGCACCAGCAGGGTGGCGGCGTGCGCCCGCGCCTCGAGCGGGTTGCCGGCGGCCGCGGCGCCCCCGACGTATCCGGCGGTGACGAGCAGCCCCGCCGGGATCGACCAGCGGGCCGGGGCGGTCGCCTGCGCGTTGATCACCGTGGTGCTGGCCAGCACCGCGATCCAGCTTCCCTCGCCCGGCAGCACCTCCGGCGCGACCAGCCACGGGATCGCCACCGCCGCCAGGGTGGTGAGCGCGACGTCCCCGGCCACCAGGGCGGGGCCGATGCCGTGCCGCAGCGCGCGGACCGCGTACCAGAGGGACCAGGCGGTCAGCACCACCACCGCCGGCACCAGCAGCGCCACCCGCACCGGCGGGGTACGCACCGTCACGGCCGCCGCCGCGGCCGCCAGGCCGCAGGTCAGCCGCAGCAGCGCCGGCAGGGTGGTGAAGATCAGCGTGAACGCGCCGCCGGCCGGCCGGTCCAGCGGACCTGGCGGCGAGGTCGTGGCGGCTACGACCGGCATCGGGGGAGGTGTCCTTCCGGCAGCGACCCGGTCGGGTCCGCACGGCCTAGATCGACGCCGGAGAATAACATGTCCGACCGCAACTGGTCACCCTCGGTACGCGGCGCGTCGCCGTGCCGCGCCGGGTTCCCCGTACCGGCCGGTTGGCGCGCGGGCCGGCCGGTGATGCGGTTGACTGCCGGCATGGGTGACGACACGCGGCGACTCCGGGTCGCCTTCCTCGGACTCGGTCGGATGGGCACACCGATGGCCCGGCACGTGCTCCGGGCCGGGCACGAGCTGACCGTCTGGAACCGTACCCGGGGCAAGGCCGACGCCCTGGCCGCCGAGGGCGCCACGGTGGCGGAGACGCCGGCCGCCGCCGCGGCCGGCCGGGACGTGGTGGTGCTGATGCTGGCCGACCCGGCGGCGGTCGAGCAGGTGCTGCTCGGCCCGGACGGGGTGGCCTCCGGGGCGGACCCGGACACCCTGGTGGTGGACGGCAGCACCATCGGCCCGGACGCCTCCCGGCGGATGGCGACCCGGCTGCGCGAGCACCGGCTGCGCTACGTGGACGCGCCGGTCTACGGCTCGGTCGGCCCCGCCACCGAGGGCACCCTCGGCGTGCTCGCCGGCGGCGAGGCGGCGGACGTCGCGGCCGCCCGGCCGCTGCTGGAACTCTGGGGCGACCCGGCGCAGGTGCGGCACGTCGGCGCGAGCGGCGCCGGCAGCGCGGGGAAGCTGG
>NZ_JBSGJR010000912.1:0-1576 GCF_053605645.1 Micromonospora sp. NPDC003776 | reverse complement strand
TTCCTGCCGGCGCGCGACCTGGCGCTCCGGCTGGCCCTGGCCGCCGGGCCGCCCGGCTGAGCGGTAGGTGAGCTGGGACACAAACAATACGAACCGGTTCCGTATCGAAACCCCGACCCCTAGGCTCAGCAGCGTTACGAGTCTGCCTCGTTTCGTATTTCGACGCGGGCAATCCGGGGGGAGAACGGACATGGAACCGCACGAGAACACCGGACATCCGAGGAGGTGGGCGATCCTGGGGGTGCTGGTGATCAGCCTCCTCGTGGTCGTCCTCGACAACACGATCCTCAACGTCGCCCTGCGTACCCTGGCCGACCCGGTGCACGGCCTCGGGGCTAGCCAGGGCGAGCTGGAGTGGGCGATCAACTCCTACACCCTGGTCTTCGCCGGGCTGCTGTTCACCTTCGGCGTCCTCGGCGACCGGTTCGGCCGCAAGCGCTTCCTGATGGTCGGGTTGGCCCTGTTCGGGCTGGCCTCGCTGCTGTCCGCGTACGCCCAGGACCCGGGCCAGCTCATCGCCACCCGCGCGCTGATGGGGATCGGCGGCGCGGCCATCATGCCGGTCACCCTGTCGATCATCTCCAACGTCTTCGACCCCCGGGAGCGGGCCAAGGCGATCGGCATCTGGGCCGGCGCGGTCGGCCTGGCCGTGGCGATCGGCCCGGTGCTCGGCGGCGCCCTGCTGGAGCACTACTGGTGGGGCTCGGTCTTCCTGATCAACGTGCCGGTGGTGGTGCTCGGCGTGGTCCTGGTCGCCGCCCTGGTGCCCGAGTCCCGTGACCCGAAGCCGGGCCGGGTCGACCTGCTCGGCGTGCTGCTCTCCGTGGTCGGCCTGGTCGCCCTCACCTACGGCATCATCGACGGCGGCGAGCACGGTTTCGGCCGGCTCCAGGTCTGGGGCGCGATCGTCGGTGGCCTCGCCGTGCTGGCCTGGTTCGTCGCCCACGAGCTGCGCAGCGACCACCCGTCGCTGGACGTCCGGCTGTTCCGGGTGCCCCGGTTCGCCGCCCCGGTGGCGCTGGTCGGGCTGGTCTTCTTCGCCGCGATGGGCGTGATGTTCTTCGGCGCCTTCTACCTCCAGCTGGTCCGCGGCTACAGCCCGCTGGAGAGCGGCCTGCTCTTCCTGCCGTTCGCGGCCGCCCAGCTGATCTTCGCGCCGCGCAGCGCCGCCATGGTGCGCCGCTACGGTGGCCGGGCGGTCGCCGCGGTCGGCCTGCTGCTCACCGCCGCCGCGCTCGGCGCGTTCGTCCTCATCGACGCGGAGACGCCGATCTGGATCTTCTCGGCGCTCGGCTTCGTCCAGGGCGCCGGGATGGCCAACATCATGCCGCCGGCCACCGAGTCGATCATGTCGGCGCTACCCCGGGAGAAGGCCGGCGTGGGCTCGGCGGTCAGCAACACCGTCCGCCAGGTGGCCGGCGCGCTCGGCGTGGCGGTGCTCGGCTCGGTCCTGTCCGCCGTCTACCGCGACGAGGTGACCCCGGCGCTGGCCGGACTGCCCACCCCGGCCCACGACGCGGCCCGCGAGTCGATCTCCGGCGCGTACGCGGTCGCCGAGCGGCTCGGCCCGGCGGCG
>NZ_JBSGJR010000911.1:0-1577 GCF_053605645.1 Micromonospora sp. NPDC003776 | reverse complement strand
AACACCACCCCCCCCACACCCCGGGGCTCGGGCCGGGCGTGCGCGGCGCGGGCGGCGCGGGGGGGCGGGCGGGGGGGCCCGCCCCCCGCCGGCCCGCCCCACACCCCCGGCACCTCAGGACCAGCGGGCCGCGCCGCCGGTTCGGGCGTCGGCGATCGCGCGCGGCCACACCGCGGTGGCCAGCGGCACCTCGTCCGGGCCCGGGCGATCCGCGCCCGGCAACTCGACCGGCCACGAGGCGATTCGTTCGCGCAGCACGACGTCGGCGTCCGCTCCGCGGGCAACCTCGGTCAACTCAAGCCCCTGCCGACGACAGCCCACGATCAGCGCCTCGACCAACGGTGCCAGCCGGGACCCCGCTGGGTTGACCAGCGCGAGGTGCGACGTCGACCCTGCGCCGATGGTGTCCGGTCCGGCGTCAGTCGCCGTGACAGCCCCGCACGCCAGCAGCGCAGCAGCCAGTCCGGACCGGTCGACTCGCTCGCCTGGCACGGCGCGCCGTCCGGTCGGCACGAGGGTGTACTCGGCGGCGGGGGCCGCGCCGGCCCAGGCGTCCACGGACGGTGGCGACTCCCAGCCGAGTACCCCGAACCACGCTGCCCCGGGCCCGCCCGCGGCAGCGCGGGGCTGCAGGGAGAGTTCGATTCGGGCGGTCGGTCGCCGGCGTATCGGGTCGGTCGCCGGGTCCCAGCGGGGGTTGGGTTCAAGGGCGAAGTCACCGCCGGGCGACAGCCGCCGGACGATGCGGTAGGGGCCTGCAGACGGGCAGCACCGGTACAGCTCCGGACTGTCGGGCACGTAGTAGTCGTACTCCCGCGGGGCGGCCGCCGAATAGCCGGTGGCGAGCAGGTCGAGCACCCCGTCGTGCGCCGCCGTCAGCCGGACCACCAGCGTCTTGTCGTTCTCCACGAGTAGGCCGGGCACCGGCGTGTGCCGCTGGAACTGGGCGAAGGCGGGCGCGTGCGGATCCCAGTGCCCGAAGGCCTCGTCGTACGCCTCGTAGTACTCCGCCAGCCCCTCGATCATCGCGGCGAAGACCGGCCGCACTGGCCGGGCGTCCGGATGCGCGGTTCGTTTGATCCCTCGGACGAAGTCACCCGCGGTGATCTCCCGCGCGGCCTGCGCGTCCCAGAAGATGCCCGAGCGCAGCCGGATCCGCACGGTGCGGCCGCCGTCGCGGACGTCGCCGTTGGTGACGGTGGGCAGTTCCACAGCCGCGTCGGCTATCGGCCCGACCGGTCCGCGGGCGGCCGGATAGGCGAAGAGCTGTCGGGTCAGCAGCCGCAGGACCTGGCCGGTGCCGAGGTCGCCGGGCCGATCGAGCCGGCCAGCGGGCGCTGGGCCGGTGAAGTGCAGAACGTCCGGCTCGGCCGCGACGCGTTCCGCCGTCGTGGCTTCGATGATCATGCTCCGGTCACCTCGCGTTCGGTGCTCGAGATCTGTCCCGCCGCGCTGAACACGAGGCGCGAGGCCGGGTTGCTGGGGTCGCCCTCGCAGTCCACCACCACGATCTGACCCGGGGTCAGCTCGTTGAAGAGGATCCGCTCGGAGAGGTTGTCCTCGATGTCGCGCTGGAT
>NZ_JBSGJR010000910.1:0-1579 GCF_053605645.1 Micromonospora sp. NPDC003776 | reverse complement strand
CCTGGGTCGACGCCGGGTTCGCCCTGCAGGCGAAGGGTGGCCGGCCCGGCCGCTTGAGCTGAGCCGGGCCGGTGGTCCCGGGAGGGCGGGACCTTCGGCCCGGAATATACCCCCGGGGGTATACGCTAACCTGAGAGCATCGCCAGTCATCACTGCGAAGGAGTCCGCACCATGTTGTTCACCCAGTACTACCTGGACTGCCTGTCCCAGGCGTCGTACCTGATCGCCGACCAGACCACCGGGCGGGCGGTGCTCGTCGACCCGCGTCGGGACATCGACGAGTACCTGGCCGACGCCCGGGCGCACGGCCTGACCATCGAAGGAGTGATCAACACCCACTTCCACGCCGACTTCCTCGCCGGCCACCTCGAGGTGGCCGCGGCGACCGGCGCCTGGATCGGCTACGGACACCGCGCGGAGACCGAGTACCCGAGCCGCAAGCTCACCGACGGCGAGCGGATCAGCCTCGGGGACGTCACGCTGGGGATCATGGAGACCCCGGGCCACACCCCGGAGTCCATCAGCATCCTGGTCTACGAGCACGCCACGGACCCGGTGCCGTACGGGGTGCTCACCGGCGACGCGCTGTTCATCGGCGACGTGGGCCGGCCCGATCTGCTCGCCTCGCTCGGCGTCACCGCCGACGACCTCGGCCGGATGCTGTACGACAGCGTCCAGCGCAAGCTGATGGGCCTGCCCGACGAGGTACGGGTCTTCCCGGCGCACGGCGCCGGCTCCGCCTGCGGCAAGAACCTCTCCACCGAGCGGCAGTCCACCATCGGCGAGCAGCGCCGCACCAACTACGCCTGCGCGCCCATGAGTGAGGAGCAGTTCCTCGCCCTGGTCACCGGCGGGCAGCCCGCCGCGCCCGGCTACTTCGCCTTCGACGCGGTGCTCAACCGAAAGGCCCGCGAGCTGTTCGACCACACCCGGGCCGCGCGCCCGCTCGACGCCGCCGAGTTCTCCCGGGCCCGCAGCGAGGGCGCGGTGGTGGTGGACGCCCGCGACCCGCAGGAGTTCGCCGCCGGCCACCTCCAGGGTGCGATCAACATCCCCGCCGACGGCCGGTTCGCCGAGACCGCCGGCAGCGTGATCGCGCCGGACCGCACGGTCCTCGTGGTGGCGCCGCAGGACCGGGAGGAGGAGATCGTCGTCCGCCTGGCCCGGATCGGCTTCGACCACGTGGCCGGCTACCTGCGCGAGCCCGAGGGCGCCTTCCTCGAGATGGTCGCCGACCTGACCCGGGCCAGCCGGGTCACCGCCACCGAGCTGCGCGCCGCGCTGGACGCCACCACCCCGCCCGTCGTGCTCGACGTCCGCAACGCCGGTGAGCGGGAGCAGGGTGCCGTCGACGGCTCGCTGCACATCCCGCTCGCAGAGCTCACCCGCCGCCTCGACGAGGTGCCGGCCGACCGACCGGTCGTGGTGCACTGCGCCGGCGGGTACCGCTCCTCGGTCGCGGCCAGCCTGCTGCGCACCGCGGGCCGGGCCGACGTCTCCGACCTGCTCGGCGGCTACGGCGCCTGGCAGGCGCTGCACGCGGCCGTCTGACCCTCCGATCGCGGGTGACCGGGGCACA
>NZ_JBSGJR010000909.1:0-1582 GCF_053605645.1 Micromonospora sp. NPDC003776 | reverse complement strand
GTCCACCTCGTGCTCGTCGGCCCGCCACGGCGGCCCGTCGTGCCCCGCCTCGGCACTGGCGAACGCCCACAGCCGGCCCGGCCGGGCGCCGGCCAGCATCCGGTGTGACTGCGGGCCTCGGCCGTGCAGGTTGACCGCCAGCGCCGGCGGCGGGCCGGACCACCGGAGGTGGCCCAGCCCGTCCGCCTCGACCAGCCGGTCCACCCCGCCCACGAGGTCGACCAGCGGGGTCAGCCAGCGCGGCGCGACCAGCGCCAGCTCCTCGCCGGGGTACGCGGCGCGCAGTGCGCGCAGCGCCGGCACCCCGGTCGCGAGGTCGCCGACGCCGAGCGCCCGGAGTACAAGGATCACGGGTACGACGACTCCTGCTCGGCGCAGACCACCAGCTCCCGTACCGCGCAGCCGGCCGGCTGGGAGAGGGCGAACATGACCGCCTCGGCGGTGTCCGCCGGGTCGTTGAGGATCGCGTCCGGCCCCGGCTTGTACTGCTCGTCCCGCTCGTCGAAGAAGGCGGTCCGCATGCCGCCCGGAATGAGCAGGGTGACGCCCACCCGGCCGGCCAGCTCGGCGGCGAGCGCCCGGGTGAAGCCGACCACCCCGAACTTCGCCGCGCAGTACGCGGTGGCGTCGCTGACCGCCTTGACGCCCAGGGTGGACGCCACGGTGACCACGGTGCCGTGCGCGCGTTCCAGCTCGGGCAGGGCCGCCCGGATCACGGCGGCGGTGCCGAGCAGGTTGATCGTGACGATCCGGTCCCAGGTCGCGCCGTCGATGTCGGCGAGCTTGCCGGGCACGTCCATGCCGGCGGCGGTGACCACCCCGGCCAGGCCACCGGCCTGCTCGGCGAGCTGCCGGGTGGCCGCCTCGGCGGCCCGGGTGTCGGCCAGGTCGCACTCGACCCAGGGCACCCCGTCGGCGGGCGCCTGCCGGTCCAGCACGTACGGCCGGCCGCCGGCCTTGGCCACCGCCGTCACCACCGCCGCGCCGAGCCCGCTCGACCCGCCGGTCACGAGGATTGCGCGTCCGTTCATGTCTCTGCTCACACTGCTCCCTTGACGAGGTGGAGGCCGCGCGTGCGCGCGGCGGAGATGGTGCCGGTGGTGGACCGGCCTTCCAGGTAGGGGACGGTGACGACCTTCCCGCCCCAGCGGTGGACCAGTTCGGCCTCGGGCAGCTCCGGCGCGCCGTCCCCGGCGTAGTCGCCGCCCTTGACCCACACGTCGGGCCGCAGCCGGGCCAGCACCTGGTGCGGGGTGGGCTCGTCGAAGACCACCACCGCGTCGACGCAGTCCAGCGCCGCCAGCAGCCGGGCCCGGTCCTCCTCCCGGTTGACCGGGCGCTCCGGGCCCTTGAGCCGCCGGACGCTCCGGTCGGAGTTGAGGCAGACCACCAGGCAGTCGCCGAGCCGGCGGGCCGCCTGGAGGGTGGACAGGTGCCCGGCGTGCAGGATGTCGAAGCAGCCGCCGGTGGCGACCACGGTGCCGCCGTCGGCGCGGACCCTCGCCACCAGCTCCTCCGCGGTGCGGGCGGTGGGCGGCGTGGCCGGCTGCTCCGGCGTGCGGTGCAGGCCGGCCGCGCCGCC
>NZ_JBSGJR010000908.1:0-1589 GCF_053605645.1 Micromonospora sp. NPDC003776 | reverse complement strand
CCGACGCTGCCCTACTGGGCCGGCTTCGAGAACTTCAGCAAGCTCTTCGGCGACGAGGACTTCTGGAACGCCCTCTTCAACACCTTCGGCATCTTCCTGCTCTCCTCGGTGCCGCAGCTGCTGCTCGCCCTGGTGGTCGCCTCGCTGCTCAACCGCAGGTTGCGGGCGCAGACCTGGTGGCGGGTCGGCGTGCTGCTGCCGTACGTCACGCCGATCGTCGCCTCGACGATGGTCTTCAGCGTCTTCTTCTCCCGCGACTTCGGCATGGCCAACTGGGTGCTGGGCCTGTTCGGCCTCGGCGGCCCGGACGACCCGATCGACTGGCGGGCCGACAAGCTGCACGCCTGGATCGCCGTCGCCACGATGGTCAACTGGAAGTGGATCGGCTACAACCCCCTGCTCTACCTGGCCGCGATGCAGTCGATCCCGCGCGACGTCTACGAGGCGGCGGCGATCGACGGCGCGGGACCGTGGAAGCAGCTCTGGCGGATCACCGTGCCGATGATCCAGCCGGTCGTGCTGTTCACGGTCATCCTCTCCACCATCGGCGGGCTCCAGCTCTTCACCGAGCCGATGCTCTTCGACCCCAACGCGCAGGCCGCCACCGGTGGTCCGAACGGCGAGTGGCAGACCATCGCCCAGCTCATCTACAAGGTCGGCTGGAAGGACCTCAACCTCGGCTACGCCGCGGCCATGTCCTGGGCCCTCTTCCTGATCATCCTGATCGTCGCCGGCATCAACTTCCTGGTGACGAACCGACTGTCCGGAGGCCGGAAATGACCGCCACCCCGGCCCGCCGCAGGCCGCGGCTGATGGCCCGGGCCCCGCAGGACACCCCGGCCGGGTTCTGGACCTACCTGTTCCTCGCGGTGACCCTGCTCTTCGCCGCCTTCCCGTTGTACTGGATGTTCGTCATCGCGACCAGCGACGACGAGGCCCTCGCGAAGCTGCCGCCGGCGATCATCCCGGGCGACCGGTTCATGACCAACGTCCACGAGGTCTTCTCACTCCAGGACGTCTACTTCGCGGCCTCGCTGGTCAACAGCGTCATCGTCTCGACCGTGGTGACCGCCTCGGTGCTCTTCTTCTGCTCGCTGGCCGGGTTCGCCTTCGCCAAGCTGCGCTTCCGGGGCAGCAACGCGCTGATGCTCTTCGTGGTGCTCACCCTGACCGTGCCCAACCAGCTCGGCATCGTGGCGCTCTACATCGTGATGGGCAAGCTCGGCTGGAACGGCACCCTACTCGCGGTCATCGCGCCCGGCCTGGTCACCGCGTTCGGCGTGTTCTACATGCGGCAGTTCATCGTCAACACCGTCCCCGACGAGCTGGTCGAATCGGCCCGGGTGGACGGGGCCACGACCATGCGGGTGTACGCGAACATCGTGCTGCCGGCGATCCGCCCGGCCCTGGCGGTGCTCGGCCTGCTCACCTTCGTGGCCACCTGGAACGACTTCCAGTGGCCGCTGATCACGCTGGGCGGCACCGACTTCCCGACCTCGATGGTCGCGGTCTCCGACCTGGCCAGTGGCAACTATGTGATCTACCGGCGGGTGCTGGCGGGCGCGTTCATCGCCACCGTCCCCCTGCTG
>NZ_JBSGJR010000907.1:0-1596 GCF_053605645.1 Micromonospora sp. NPDC003776 | reverse complement strand
GCCGCCGACCAGCTTGCGCAGCACGCCGTCACGGGCCACCAGCTGCCCGTCGGTGTGGTCACCGGCGTACTCGGCGGCGGCTACCTGGCCTGGCTGCTGGCCGGCGAACGCGGCGGCCGCCGATGACCGTCCCCCCGCAGACAGGAGCACCCATGTCCCCCGCCCGGCTGGTCGGCGACACGCTGACCCTCGCGTACGACCGGCGCACCGTCGCCGAGGACCTCACGGTGGCCGTCCCGGACGGCTCGTTCACCGTCATCATCGGCCCGAACGCGTGCGGCAAGTCGACCCTGCTGCGCGCCCTCGCCCGGCTGCTGCGGCCCACCCGGGGCGCCGTGCTGCTCGACGGCGCCGACATCCACCGCCGCCCCGCCCGCCAGGTCGCCCGTACCCTCGGGCTGCTCCCCCAGTCCGCCGTCGCCCCGGACGGCATCACCGTGGCCGACCTGGTCGCTCGGGGCCGCTACCCGCACCAGGGGCTGCTGCGGCAGTGGTCCCCACAGGACGAGCGGGTGGTCGCCGAGGCGATGGCCGACACCGGCGTCGCCGCACTCGCCGACCGCCCGGTCGACGAGCTCTCCGGCGGGCAGCGGCAGCGGGTCTGGATCGCCATGGCGCTGGCCCAGCGCACCCCCCTGCTGCTGCTCGACGAACCGACCACCTACCTGGACATCGCCCACCAGGTCGAGGTGCTGGACCTCTGCGCCCGGCTGCACGAGGAGCAGGGCCGCACGCTGGTGGCGGTGCTGCACGACCTGCACCAGGCCGCCCGGTACGCCACGCACCTGGTGGCGATGCGCGACGGCCGGGTGGCCGCCGCCGGGGATCCGCGCCGGATCGTCACCGCCGGCCTGATCGAGGAGGTGTTCGGCCTGCCCTGCCGGGTCCTCGCCGACCCGGAGACCGGCGCTCCCCTGGTGATCCCGGCGGCCCGCCGGCCCGTCCGCCCGGCCCAGGCCGGGGTGTGACCACCCCGGGGCCGGGACCGGGCCACCGGCGCCGGACGTCGCGGCCGTCGCGGCCGGGCTCCGGCGGATAGGGTGCCCCGGTGGAGGACCTGAGTCGCCTGTTCCGCTCGGCCGCCGATCACGCGGCCGACTACCGCCGATCGCTGCCGGACCGCCCGGTCGGGGTCCCGCTCGACCAGGCGGCGCTCGCCGGCGCCTTCGCCGGCCCGTTGCCCGCCGCCCCCTGCCCACCGGAACAGGTGCTGGCGGACCTGCTCGCCGCAGCCGAGCCCGGCCTCGTCGCCAGCGCCGGCCCGCGCTACTTCGGGTTCGTGGTCGGCGGCGCGCTGCCGGCGGCGACCGCGGCCGACATGCTCGCCGCCGGCTGGGACCAGCTCGCCTTCAACGCCGTCACCTCACCGGCGGCCATCGCCGCCGAGGCCGCCGCCGGCTCCTGGCTCAAGGAGTTGCTGGGGATCCCGGCGGCCGCATCGGTCGGCTTCGTCACCGGCGCCCAGGCGGCCAACACCGCCGGCCTCGCCGCCGCCCGGCACCAGGTGCTCGCGGACGCGGGTTGGGACGTGGAACGGCGGGGGCTGCTCGGGGCCCCACCGGTCCGGGTGATCGTCGGGGACGAGCGGCACGCGAC
>NZ_JBSGJR010000906.1:0-1609 GCF_053605645.1 Micromonospora sp. NPDC003776 | reverse complement strand
AGCTGGTCGCCCCCGTTGAGGTACGCGACCTGTTGCGGCCCGAGCTGCCGGCCGGCGTCACCCCGTTGGACCAGGCCATCCACCTCGCGGCCGGCCGGGGCGTGCACTCCCGGGAGCTGCGCCGCGACGAGTGGGTCGTCCGCGCCGTCGACCAGCTCCGCGACGGGCTCGAACAGCGCGGGCTCGCGCTGAGCAAGGCCCAGCGGGCGGCCCTGCGGCGCGGCCCGATGCTGATCGGCGCGCTGCTGGCGCTCGGCGTCATCCGGGCCTTCGTCGGCCTGTCCCACGGCCGGCCCGCCGGCTTCCTGCTGCTCAGCCTGGTTCCGCTCGTCATCGCGTTCCTGCTGCTCAACCGGGTCCCGTGGCGCACCCGCGCCGCCGACCGGGCGCTGCGTGAGCTGCGCCGCCAGCACACCTGGCTGCGCCCCTCCGCCGCCCCGGCGTACGCCACGTACGGCCCGTCCGACGCGGCGATGGGGGTGGCGCTGTTCGGTACCGCCACCATCTGGGCCATGGACCCAGGCTTCGCCGAGCAGGCCGAGATCCAACATCAGGCGATCAGCGCGAGCGGCGGCTCCTCGAACGGCTCGTGCGGCGGCGGCAGCTCCTGCGGCGGGGGCAGCTCCTGCGGCGGCGGCAGCTCGTGCGGGGGCGGCGGCTGCGGGGGCGGCGGGTGCGGCGGATGACCGGCGCGGCGAGCCGACCGGTCCCGGCCGGCGTGGACGGCGGCCCGGCCGGCGTCGGGATCGGCTGGCGGCCCGAGATCGCCGGCTTCGTGGCGGCCCTGCCCGGGCTGCGCTTCGTCGAGGTGGTGGCGGAAACCGTGGGCCCCGACGGCCCGCTCCCCGACGGGCTCGCCGAGCTGCGCGGGCGCGGCGTCACCGTCGTACCCCACGGGGTGAAGCTCTCCCTCGGCGGCGCGGAACCGGTCGACCCGGCCCGGGTGGCACACCTGGCCGGCGTGGCCGCGGCGACGGAGGCGCCGCTGGTCAGCGAGCACATCGCGTTCGTCCGGGCGGGCGGCGTGGAGGCCGGTCACCTGCTGCCGCTGCCCCGCAGCCGGGAGGCGGTCGCCGCGGTGGTGGCGAACGTCCGGCGGACCCAGGTGGAGCTGCCAGTGCCGCTGGCGCTGGAGCCGATCGCCGCGCTCTTCGACTGGCCGGACGACGAACTCGACGAGGCCGACTTCCTCACCGAGATCCTCGACGCCACCGGGGCGCTGCTGCTGCTCGACATCGCCAACGTGCACGCCAACGCCCGCAACCGCGGCGGCGACCCGCTCGCCCTGCTGGACCGCCTGCCGCTGGACCGGGTCGCCTACGTACACGTGGCCGGCGGCGCCGAGCAGGGCGGCTTCTACCACGACACGCACACCGACCCGGTCCCCGCCGAGGTGCTCGACCTGGTCCGCGAGCTGTGCGCCCGGAGCCGCCCGCCGGCGTTGCTGCTGGAACGCGACGGCCACTACCCGGCGGCCGCCGAGCTGCGCGCGGAGCTGGACGCCCTGGCCGCCGCGTCCGGCCACCCGGTGGTCACGTGACCGGGCCGGTCGGCCCGCCGTCGCCCACCGCCGGCACGCTGGCCGCACGGCAGGCGGGGCTCGTCGCCA
>NZ_JBSGJR010000905.1:0-1611 GCF_053605645.1 Micromonospora sp. NPDC003776 | reverse complement strand
TGGAGCGCCGCCTGGTCGACCGGGACGCGGCGCGGGCGGTGGTGGCCGCCGCGACGGTCACGCCGGGGCACGGCGACCGGACCGGGCCGGAGTGGGAACAGGTCCGCCAGGCGCACGCCGAGCTGCGCGGCCTGCTGCGCCGGGTCGACGACCCGGAGCTGCGGGACCGGCTCGACGCGGTCGCCGACCGGCTGGCCGGCGCGGTCGCCGGACCCCACCGGCCACCGTCGTCGGCGGCGCTGTCGCCGCGGGAGACCGACGTGCTCGCCTGCGTGGCCCTGGGCTGCACCAACGCCGACGTGGCCGAGCGGCTCGGGCTGCGCCCGGAGACGGTGAAGAGCTACCTGCGTTCGGCGATGCGCAAGCTCGGCGCGCACACGCGCCTCGAAGTCGTGGTCGCGGCCCGCCGGGCCGGGCTGCTCCCTTAGGAGGTGGCGATGGCACGCTGGCGGCGTCCCGGGGCGGGTGGCCTCGTGCTGCTGGCCGTGCTCGCGGTCGGCGCGGTGCCCGTGCTCCGCGACCTGCCCCGGCCGATCTCCGAACCGGTCTCCGTCGAGGCGTACGACCGCACGGCCGATCCCCGGGTGATCATGGCGGTCGTCTCGGCCCATCCCGACTTCGTGCTGGACCGGGCGACCGCGGTCGAGGACGCCGGCAGCGTCGTCCTGCACGTCTCGATGCGGCCACCGAACCGGTGGTCGTGGGCCGGCGGCGACATCGCGGAAAGCCGGCGGATCCGGTTCCGGCTGGACGGTCCGCTCGCCGCCCGCCAGGTCGTCGACGGCCGGCTCGGCGAGCCCGTCCCGGAACGCTGACCGGGCGCCCGGGTCACCGGGCGGCCAGCTCCTCGACCCGGGCCGCCGGCTCCGGTCGGACCACCTGAGGCGTGGTACGCCAGCCGGACCAGAGCACCCGGGCGACGATCCCCGGCGCGAACAGCCCCGGCGGCGTCATCAGGTTGGCCACGCTGAGGAAGCGCCGCCCGACGACCGGATGCCGCGGGGCGGCGGCGTGCAGCCGGGCGACGTACCCGTTGAGGAAGCGGGTCCGGCGGCTGCGCGGGCCGACGACCGCCGGGTGGCGCAGGTCGCCGCCGACGGCCATGTCCCACGGCACGTCCACCACCTTGGCCGCTGCCGCGAAGAACCGGCGGGGCAGGTCCCCGCGGCCCTGCCGCAGGCAGTCGCGCAGCACCATCGCCTCCGCCGCGGCCACCGTCATGCCCTGCCCGTACGCCGGGTTGAAGCTGCACACCGCGTCGGCGACCGCGAGGAAGCCCGCCGGCAGGTGGGTGAGCCGCTCGTAGCGGCGGCGCACGCCGGTGGGCAGCCGCATCCGCTTGGGCGGTCCGAGCGGCTCCGCCCGGCTCAGCAGCGCGTGCAGCTCCGGCGCCGGCAGCCGCCCGGCGAAGGCGAGGTAGCCCTCCGGGTCGGTCGGCGGGCCTGGTCCGGGCCGACGCCGAGCAGCGTGACCATCCACCGGTCACCGTTACCTGTCAGTGCGCTTTAGCGACTGATCGGCATGTCCCGCCTTGCGGTGGGACGGTCCCGGTCTTGTCCGCGTGGGCGGTGCCGGGTTGACGTTTCATGGCCACCGGCCCGCCGGGGCGGG
>NZ_JBSGJR010000904.1:0-1614 GCF_053605645.1 Micromonospora sp. NPDC003776 | reverse complement strand
CGGCTCGGCGGCGATGCCGTCGGCGATCGCCCGGGCCGCGGTGAGCAGCATCGCCCGGACCACCCGGGCGGAGGTCATCATCTCGCTGGCCGGCAGCGCGCAGGCCAGCACCACCCGGCGCTCGATGTCCTTGTCCGGGGTGACCAGCACCGCGGCGCAGGCCACCCCCTGCCGGAACTGGCCCAGTTCCAGCTGCATCCCGCGCCGGTCACCGGCGGCCAGGTCCGCCTCGAACGCCTCGGTGGTGGTCAGGGTGGCGCTGGTGAACGGGCGCATGCCGTACTCGCGCAGGTAACGGAAGCGCTGCTCGGCGGTGAGGGTGGCCAGCAGGCTCTTGCCGAGGGCGGTGGCGTGCGCGCCCTCGTCGAAGCCCGGCACCAGATCCTCCAGGTAGGGCGAGCGGTGCCCCTCGGCGACGGCCGTGACCGCCACCTGGCCGCCGACGAACCGCCCGAGGTAGTGGCTCCAGCCGGTGTCCACGGCCGCCCGCCGCAGCGACTCGCCGACCGCCGGCGGCCCCCGGAACGCGGTCACCAGCTCCCGGTACCGGTCGGCCACCTCCAGCCCGACGATGTACGTGCCGTCCTCACGCCGGATCACGTAGCCCTCGTAGGCCAGCGTGCGGACCAGGTGGTACGTGGTGGCCACGGTCAGCTCGCACCGGCGGGCGATCTGCTTGACGGTGAGTCCCCTCGGCGCACGGCCGACGGACTCGAGCACTCGAAGCGCGCGGGAGACACTTCGGATCAGGTCCGAAGGTTCCGCCAAGGGGTCGCGCACAACCACCTCCGCCGCCGGGGACTTACACCATATGAAAAACAGGCCGAGTGCGAAATGCCTGTTCGGATCGAGGATGCCAGATCGACGGGCACGGGCCGTGCACCGACAGACACGATCAGCTGCCGAAACGTGACCGGCGTAGGTTTGCCTGACGATGACCGACACCGCGTTGCTCCCCTCGCCCACCGCGGCCCGGCGTACCGTCCGGGTCAGCGCGGGCGCCATCGCCACCACGATCGCCTGCGTCCTGCCCGTCTTCCTGCTCGGCGGGCTCGCCGTGCAGATGGGTCACGACCTGCACTTCTCCCCCGCCGGGCTGGGCCTGGCCGTCTCGGTGTACTTCGGCATCAGCGCCCTCGCCTCGATGCCCTCCGGCGCGCTCGTCGAGCGCCACGGCAGCGCCGTGGTGGCCCGCGCCGGCATCCTGCTCTCCGCCGGCTCGCTGCTGGCCGTCGCGGTGCTGGCCCGGTCGTACCCGGTGCTGGTCGCGCTGCTCGCGCTCAGCGCCGCCGCCAACGCGCTCGGCCAGCTGGCCAGCAACGCCGCCCTGGCCCGGCACGTCCCCGCCCACCGCCAGGGGCTCTCCTTCGGGGTGAAGCAGGCCGCGATCCCGGTCTCCACGCTGCTGGCCGGCGCGGCGGTGCCCACCATCGCGCTGACCGCCGGCTGGCGCTGGGCGTTCGTGGCCGCCGCCGGGGCCGCCCTGGCCGCGCTGCCGGCCGTACCCGCCGGGGAGCGCGACCCGGCGCGGCGGTCGGCCGGCGAGCGGCCCGGAGGTGCCCCCCGGGCCCGGGTGGGGGTCGGCCGCGCCGCCCCCCTGGCGGCGGCGGCGGC
>NZ_JBSGJR010000903.1:0-1615 GCF_053605645.1 Micromonospora sp. NPDC003776 | reverse complement strand
GGCTCGCTCGGGCTGCTGGTCGCCGCCGCGGCGGCGGCGAACGCGGCGCTCAGCGTGGGCACCACGAGCTGCCCGGCCGGGTGCGGGCCCGACGCCGGGTCGACGACGATCACCACCCCAGCGTCGTCGCGGGTCTCGGCGGTGCTCGCCAGCGCGCCGAGCCGGCCCGGGACGGCCCGGTAGAAGGTGGCGCGCAGGGTGCCGGTCACATCCCCGGCCGGCTTCACGACCCCCCGGTACGGGTCGACCAGCACCGTCCCGGCCGGGGCGGCGGGCGACCCGACCGGCGGCAGGGCGGTCAGCCCGATCTTCGCCCAGGGCAGCGGCACGCCGTCCACGGTCAACGCCAGCAGCGCCGGCCCGTCGCCGGTGAGCGGATGGTCGGGCGCGAGGGTCCACACCGGCCCGTAGCTCACGTCGCCGAGCGCGTCGATCAGCCGCCAGGTGGCGCGTACCGGGAGCTCACCCGGCGCCCGGGGGCGGCGCGGGACGGGCGGCTCGCCCGGCAGGCGCTCGTCCTCGGCGTCGCTGGCGATCTCCAACGGCCGCGGCCGAAGGTAGAGCGGAGCGCTCACGCCCAGCGGGTGCAGCGCGAACCGGCCGCCGCCCAGCGGTGCCGCCTCGACCTGGTCGTAGCCGAGCACCTGCCACGGGAACACGTGCACGGTCGCCGCCGCCGGGTGGTACGAGCCGCCCGGGGTCACCGAACGGCGGGCGGGGTCGAGCCCGGTGCCCGCCAGCAGGTGCTCGCCGTTGCGCAGGTCGAGCGAGGCGGTCCGCCGGACCCGGTGGCGCAGCTGCTGGCACCACACGGTGGCCGTCCAGCCCTCGCGCACCCGCGCCGACCAGCCCGTGACGACCTCGGCGAAGTCCTCAAGCGCGGCCGGCGTCCCCTTGCGCCGGCGCAGCGCGGTGGCGTACGCGATCTCCCGCCGGCCGGCGTCGGGCGGCAGCCCGAGCAGCGCGCCCAGGTACGGCAACGCCCACGCCGCGGCGCTGTCCGGGAAGGCGTCGTCGAGCACCCGGTCGACGTCCGCGGCGAGCAGCAGCCACTGCTCCTCCAGGGCCGCCAGCAGGGCGAGCAGCGGTGGCGGCTCGCTGCCGTCCGGCTCGGCGCGCAGCAGCGCCGGCGGCACCATCCGCATCCCGGCTGGTACGAGGACATCCCGTTCAGCCACCCGCTGCTGATCGCGGCGGAGCGGATCGCGGTGCTGGACCGGATCTGCTACCGCTACCGCCAGGGCCGCCCCGGCGCGATCACCTCCACCCGCAGCGACCGGCACTTCGACGCGTTCGACCAGTACGACCGGCTCTTCGGCTGGCTGTCGGCCACCCGGCCGGGCGACGCCGGCCTGCGGGCCGAGCTGTTCGCGCTGATGGTCAGCCACCTGCTGGTGGTGGTCGGCAACGACCACCGGATGCCGGCCGACCTGCGGCGCCCCTTCTTCCGGCGGGTGGCCCGGCACTACCGCCGCTACCGGCCGGAGGGCGGCTACCCGCGCCCCGGCGGGGTGGCCGGCCTCAAGCACCGCCTGGTGGCGGCGGACAGCTACCCGGCGTACGCGCCGCTGCGGGCGGCGCACGGGATCGCCGGCCGGCTGCGGCCCGCCCGCCC
>NZ_JBSGJR010000902.1:0-1628 GCF_053605645.1 Micromonospora sp. NPDC003776 | reverse complement strand
GGTGGACGCGCAGCGGCGCCGGGTGGACCTCGCCGTCGACCGGTACCGCACGGCCAGCGCCGAGGCCCGCCGCGCCGCGCCCGACCTGGCACCGGTGCTGAACGACGCGGCCGGCCAGCTCGACCAGCTCGACCCGAACCGCCGGCTCGCGCTGGGCGGCGACAGCGCCGACCCGACGTACGTGTCGCTGGTCGATTCGCTGCTCGCCGTCGCCGACGCGCTCCCCGCCCAACTGCGCGACGCCGAACTGGCCAACGGGGCCCGGGAGGTGGCGGCCGTGGCCGCCCAGGAGCACCTGGCGTCCCTGGAGCGGGACCTGCTGCGGGAGGTCTTCGTCCGGGGCAGCCTCGCCCCGGGCGAGCTGGCCGGGCTCGGCCGGCTGCGCGGGGCCCGGGAACAGCGCCAGGCCGAGTTCCTGCGGATCGCCACCGGCGCGGCCGACACCGCCTGGTACCGGCTGGTGGCCGGCGGCGACGTGGAGACCGCCCGCCGGATGCGGGACGCGGTGCTGGACACCGACGGCTCGGCGGAGTCGTTGCGAACCGACGGTGACGCCTGGTACGTGGCGCAGAGCGGCTCCATCCGCCGGTACAACCTGCTCGGCCGCGAACTGTCCGAGGAGCTCGACCGGGACGCGGCCGGGTTGGCCCGTACCGCCCGGCAGCGGGCCCTGCTCACCGCCGTCGGGACCAGCACCGTGGCGCTCGGCTCGCTGGTCACCGCCGTGCTGCTGGCGGTCCGGACCAGCCGCCGGCTGCGCCGGCTGCGGGTCGCCGCGCTCACCATGGCCAACCGGGAACTGCCGGAGCGGATCACCGCGATCGCCGCGGGCGACGGCTGCCCGGGGGACGGCACCGCGACCCGGCTGACCGCCGGGATCCGGCGGGGCCGGGACGAGGTGGCCCAGGTGGCCCAGGCGTTCGACACGGTCAACAAGGCCGCGCTGCGGCTCGCCGGCGAGCAGGCCGAGCTGCGGCTGGACGTGACCCGGATGGCGGAGGCGCTGGCCCGGCGGATCCGTACCCTGATCACCCGCCAGCTGCGGCTGCTGGACGAGTTCGAGCGCGAGGAGACCGACCCGGACGCGCTGGCCCGCCTGTTCGCGCTGGACCACCTCGCCGCCCGGCTGCGCCGCAACGGGGAGAACCTGCTGGTCCTCGCCGGTGGCGAGCCGGGCCGGGGGCACGAGGGCGCGCTGCTGCTGGACGACGTGGTCCGGGCCGCGGCCTCCGAGATCGAGGACTATCCCCGGGTGGAGGTGGACGTGCCGACCGCGGCGGTGCACGGCGCGGCCGTCGGCAACCTGGTGCACCTGCTGGCCGAGCTGCTGGAGAACGCCACCGTCTACTCCCCGCCCGACTCGCCCGTCCTGGTGGACGGCCGGCGCACCGTCGACGGGCTCACCCTGCGGGTGCACGACCAGGGCATCGGCATCAGCGAGAGCCGGTTGGCGACCGTCAACGAGCGGCTGGCCTCACCCGCCACCCTCTCCAGCGCCGCCGCCGGGAGCATGGGCCTGCACGTGGTGGCGCACCTGGCCGCCCGGCACGGCATCCGGGTGCAGCTGCACCACACCGGCGGCGGCACGGTCGCCCAGGTGGAGGTGCCCGAGGCCGCGCTGACCCGGG
>NZ_JBSGJR010000901.1:0-1630 GCF_053605645.1 Micromonospora sp. NPDC003776 | reverse complement strand
CCGGGTGCGGGCGCGACCGGGCGGCTGGTCAGGACAGTTGCAGCCGGGGCTCCAGGATCACCTCGAAGAGCCGGTCCCACGGCAGCTCGACCCGCGCCCCCTCGAACCGGCCCAGCGTCGCCGTGAACGTCTTCCCGCCCCGGGCGCCGAGCACGACCCGATGCCCCGCGAAGTGGTCGGCGAAGTACCGCTCGGTCAACGGAACCAACCGGTCGCGTACCCAGCCGTCGAAGTAGCTCTTCTGCGCCGGGGTGAGCGCGAGCGGGTCCCAGCCCTGCGCCCGGGCGTGCGCGTACGCCTCGACCTGCACGATGTTCTTCCACGGGTCGTCCTTGACGAACCGGTAGAGCAGGTACTCGGCGTGCGCCAGGCCGGGCCCGCGCAGCTCCGGCACCCCGAACCCGCTGCCGGTGCAGCGGAGGTACGCCCAGCGGGCGGTGCCGTGCCCGAGCGCCAGGCCGAGCGCGTTGCCGCCGGTGTTCCACCCCGAGTACGACAGCACCGCCGCCAGATCCAGCCGGTTCTCCATCCGCGCCACCAGGTCGTGGTCGGCCTTGTTGACGATGAGCGGGTCCACCACGATCACCGGGTTGCCGGCGGCCAGCAGGTCGCCGATCCGCCCGACGAAGGCGTCCAGGTCGGCGCCGCGCTGCCCGGGCGCCGCCGAGGGGGTGTTCACGGCGAGCACGATGTCCGCGTCGCCGTCGACCACCCGGCCGCCCACGGCGGTCACGTGCCGGCGGATGTTCTCCGCGAACGGGATGCCCTCCAGCTGCGCGGTCCAGCTCTCACCGGACACGCCGGCGTACTCGACCCGGTAGGTGGGCGCGGTGTCGGCGGCGACCACCCGGGCGACCAGCAGCGCGTCGACCTCGTCGGCACCGGGGAAGATCTCCACCCGGTCGCCGACGCCGAGCGACGCCACCAGCGCCTCCAGCTCCACCCGCTCAGCGCGGGCCAGCCCCACCGGCGCGGTGTCGTCCTCGGAGAGCACGAGGTGGCTGATCGTGCCGTCGGCGACCCACTCGACCATCAGCCGGTTGACCTGGTGGTTGCGGGCCCTCGCGGCCAGGTAGTCCTCGACGACCTGGTCGGGGATCTGCGCCCGCACGGCGTCGAGCTGCGCGCGCAGCTGCTCCTGCCCCAGGTTGACCACCTGGTCGTAGAGCTTGGCCCACTGGACCAGCAGGTCGCGGTACCTGTCCAGGTCGGTGCCGGTGCTGGTGATCGCCAGCCGCTGGATGGTGTCGTGCACCTCGATCACCACCCCCGGCCGGGTCGCGCGCAGCTGCCGGATCGCGGCCAGGTTCTCCAGCGCGGCGGCCAGCGGCGGGGCGGCGGTGCGGGAGGCGATCAGGCCGCCGTAGGCCAGCATGCTGACCGAGATGACGTACCCGTCGACGTCCTCGGTGGTGCCGAGCCAGCGGGCGATGCCGGCCCCGTCGCCGGGGGTGAAGAAGCGGCCGAGCAGCT
Organism: Micromonospora sp. NPDC003776; assembly: GCF_053605645.1. Taxonomy (NCBI): domain Bacteria; kingdom Bacillati; phylum Actinomycetota; class Actinomycetes; order Micromonosporales; family Micromonosporaceae; genus Micromonospora; species Micromonospora sp. NPDC003776. The sequence continues at coordinate 157 of NZ_JBSGJR010000901.1, read as the reverse complement.
CCCGGGGCGGCAGCTGCACCTGCGCGCCGGCGCTCGCCGCGGTCATCTGCGGGGCGTACGTGTTGACCGGCCGGTCGTCCAGCGGCACCAGCGCCACGGTCAGCTGCCGGTCGGCGGCCCCGGCGAACGCGGGCCGGCCGATGGCGGCGGCGGCCAG
>NZ_JBSGJR010000900.1:0-1645 GCF_053605645.1 Micromonospora sp. NPDC003776 | reverse complement strand
ACCCCCCGTCCACCCCCCGCCCCCACTCACCACCCCCACCGCCCCCCAGGCCCGGGTGATCAAGGAGTTTGCGTCGGTGAGCCGCGCGGATCCGACGCAAACTCCTTGATCAACGCCTCGAACGGGGGGATGGGTGGTCAGGAGGATTCGCGGACCAGGGGGAAGGGGAGGGTTTCGCGGATCGAGCGGCCGGTCAGGAGCATCACCAGGCGGTCCACGCCGAGGCCGAGGCCGCCGGTCGGCGGCATCGCGTACTCGAGCGCGGTGAGGAAGTCCTCGTCCAGCTCCATCGCCTCCGGGTCGCCGCCGGCCGCCTTCAGCGACTGCTCGGTGAGCCGGCGCCGCTGCTCGGTCGGGTCGACCAGCTCGGTGTACGCGGTGCCCAGCTCCATCCCGAAGGCGACCAGGTCCCACCGCTCCGCCAGCCGCGGATCGTGCCGGTGCTGCCGGGTCAGCGGCGACACGTCGGTCGGGAAGTCCAGGTAGAACGTGGGCACCTCGGTGCGCGCCTCGACCAGCCGCTCGTACAGCTCCAGCAGCACCGCGCCGCGCTCCCAGCGCGGGTCGTACGGCACCCCGGCGGCGTCGCAGAGCTTGCGCAGGGCCGCGACGTCGGTGTCGGCGGTGACCTCCTCCCCCAGCGCGGCGGAGATCGCCTCGTTGACCGTGCGCGCCGGCCACTCGCCGCCGAGGTCGACCAGCGTGCCGTCGGACCGGCGGGCCACCGGCGTGCCGTGCACCGCGGTCGCCGCCGCCACGATCAGCTCCCGGGCCAGCGCCCGCATGTCGTGGTAGTCGGCGTACGCCTGGTACGCCTCCAGCACCGTGAACTCCGGGTTGTGGGTGGCGTCGACGCCCTCGTTGCGGAACGCCCGGCCCAGCTCGTACACCCGCTCGACGCCGCCCACGGCCAGCCGCTTGAGATAGAGCTCCGGCGCGATCCGCAGGCTCAGCCGCAGGTCGTACGCGTTGCTGTGGGTGACGAACGGTCGGGCGTTCGCCCCGCCGTGCACCCGCTGCAGGATCGGCGTCTCCACCTCCAGGAAGCCCCGGCCGACCAGCGAGGACCGCAGGCTGTGCAGGGCCGCGCCCCGGGCCCGCAGCAGGTCCCGGGCGTCGGCGTTGATGGCCAGGTCGAGGTAGCGCTGCCGGACCCGGGCCTCCGGGTCGGCCAGCCCGTGGTGCTTGTCCGGCAGCGGGCGCAGGCACTTGGCGGTGAGCTGCCAGTCGGCGACCCGCACCGACAGCTCGCCGTGCCGGGTCGCGTACACCTCGCCGGTCGCGCCGACGTGGTCGCCGATGTCGACGGTGGCCCGCCAACGGTCCAGGTCGTGCTCCAGCATCAGCTGCAGGTCACCGCTGCCGTCCCGGACGGTGGCGAAGAGCACCCGCCCGTGGTCGCGGACCAGCATCACCCGGCCCGCCACCGCCACGGTCTCCCCGGTGCCGGTGTCCGGGGCCAGCCCGGCGTGCCGCTCCCGCACCGCGGCGCAGCTCGCCGTCCGCGGATAGCCCACCGGGTACGGGTCGACCCCCTCGGCGCGCAGCCGGTCCAGCTTGGCCAGGCGTACCCGGACCTGCTCCGGCCGCTGCACCGGGGGGGCCTCCGGTGGCACCGCCCGGACCGTCGCGGCGGCCGGCGGTA
>NZ_JBSGJR010000899.1:0-1657 GCF_053605645.1 Micromonospora sp. NPDC003776 | reverse complement strand
GGCCCAGCAGGCCGAGGAGGCCGCCGCCGAGCCGCAGGCCGAGGCGGAGCAGCCGGCCGTGCAGGAGCCGGCCCCGGCCGCGGCGCCGTCGGGCCAGGGCACCGAGGTCAAGATGCCGGCCCTGGGCGAGAGCGTCACCGAGGGTACGGTCACCCGCTGGCTCAAGCAGGTCGGCGAGACCGTCGAGGTGGACGAGCCGCTGCTGGAGGTCTCCACCGACAAGGTGGACACCGAGATCCCGTCGCCGGTCGCCGGCACGCTGCTGGAGATCAAGGTCGCCGAGGACGAGACCGCCGAGGTCGGCGGCGTGCTGGCGATCGTCGGGGCGGCCGGTGCCGCGCCGGCCCAGCCGCAGCCCGAACCGAAGCCGGAGCCCAAGGCCGAGGCGAAGCCCGAGCCGAAGCCGACCCCGGCGCCGGAGCCCAAGGTCGAGGAGCCGACCCCGGGCATGTCGTACAACGAGCCGGCCGCCGAGGCCGAGCAGGCCGCCCAGCCGGCCAAGGTCGAGCAGGCCGCCCAGCCGGCCGCGCCGACCCCGACGCCGCAGCGCCCGACCGCCCCGGTCCAGGGCGGCGGCGAGGAGGCCGCCGGGTACGTGACCCCGCTGGTGCGCAAGCTGGCCGCGGAGCACGGGGTGAACCTCTCCTCGGTCAACGGCACCGGCGTCGGCGGCCGGATCCGCAAGCAGGACGTGCTGGAGGCGGCCGAGAAGGCGAAGGCCGCCCAGGCCGCGCCGGCCGCGCAGCCGGCCGCCGCCGCGCCCGCCGCCAAGGCCCCGGCCCAGCCGGCCGCGAAGCCGCAGCCGAGCAGCAAGCGGGGCACCGTCGAGAAGCTGCCCCGGATCCGCAAGGCCATCGCCAACCGGATGCACGAGTCGCTGCACGAGATGGCGCAGCTGACCACGGTGATCGAGGTGGACGTCACCCGGATCGCCAAGCTGCGGGCCCAGGCCAAGGACTCCTTCCAGCAGCGGCACGGCGTGAAGCTGTCCTTCCTGCCGTTCTTCGCCCTCGCCGCCGTCGAGGCGCTGCAGGCCTACCCGATCGTCAACGCCCGGCTCGACCTCGAGGGCGGGACGATCACCTACCCGGACGCCGAGCACCTCGGCATCGCCGTGGACACCGAGCGGGGCCTGCTGGTGCCGGTCATCCACAACGCGGGTGACCTCAACCTGGGCGGCATCGCCAAGCGGGTCGCCGACCTGGCCGAGCGCACCCGCACCAACAAGGTCAGCCCGGACGAGCTCGCCGGCGCGACCTTCACGCTGACCAACACCGGCAGCCGGGGCGCGCTCTTCGACACCCCGATCGTGCCGTCGCCGCAGTCGGCGATGCTCGGCACGGGTGCCGTGGTGAAGCGCCCGGTCGTGGTCAACGACCCGGAGCTGGGCGAGGTCGTCGCGGTCCGGTCGATGGTCTACCTGGCCATGTCGTACGACCACCGGCTGATCGACGGCGCGGACGCGGCCCGCTTCCTGGTCGCGGTCAAGGAGCGGCTGGAGGCCGGCAACTTCGAGGCCGAGCTGGGGCTCTGACGCACCATCCGAAGGGGGCGCGCGGCATCCGCCCTGGATGGTCAGCTTGACGCCGTTCTCGGTCTTCTCGACCTTCTCGAACGGCTTGCCGACCTTGAAGTTGATCTTCCGCTTGCGGAAGGC
>NZ_JBSGJR010000898.1:0-1659 GCF_053605645.1 Micromonospora sp. NPDC003776 | reverse complement strand
GCGAACACACCACCGGTGAAAGCCAGACCAGCGATACCGAGAATGCTCTTACGGAAGATCGTGTTCATGGGGGAAAGCTCCATTCGGGGGTTGGCACACCACACGCCGATGGGGGTCGGCGGGTGCGCAAGCACCACGTCAGGCGCTCACAAGCAAGGGGAAAGTCTTGAGGGGGATCCGGCTCGCGGGGCTGGGCCGCTTCGCGGCGCCGGGACCATGTGTAACGACCGGCGCCCCACCGTCATTCCCGGGGGCCCGCTGTCGCGGGGCGTCGTCTTCCTCGGCCGTTCACGGGATACAACGACCCCCGCCCGGCCACCATTCCGCCCCCACGATGCCGCCGGTCACACCCACAAACCGGACACCGCACCCCAACGGGGCACAGCCTGCCCACCGGCCGGCCCCGTCAGTGGAACGCCATGGACGTCTCCGGGCGCCGGGGACCTCCATGGCGTTCCACCGGTCGCGGCGAGATCGGGCGGCATCCGGACATCCGACACATAGCTCCTGCCCAGCCGGGGAAGCACCCGCTTTGATCAACTCGATCTGCCGCAGGTCGCGCCATCCGGCGGCCGGGACACCCCGACCTGCCGCAGAGTGAGTCGGTCACCGGGTCGGGGTGAGGGTCGCTTCTGCCCAGGGCAGATCCGCTGCCGGTGAACAGCGGGCCGCAATCGACCCGGCGGCGGGCAGGGTGGGACGCATGAGACTGCTGATGCTGGGCGGGACGGGATTCGTCGGCGGCGCCACCGTGCGGGAGGCGCTGAACCGAGGCTGGTCGGTGACCGTGCTCAACCGGGGGCTGCATGGCCAGGTGGCCGCCGGCGTGCACCGGTTGCGGGGGGACCGGACGGCGCCGGACGGGCTGACGGCGCTGGCCGGCGGCCGGTGGGACCTGGTGGTGGACACCTGGGACGGGGCGCCCCGGGCGGTACGGGACGCCGCGCGGGCCCTGGTCGACGCGGTGCCGCACTACGTCTACGTCTCCAGCGGGTCGGTGTACGCCGAGCCGGTGCCGGACGGGGTGGGCGAGGAGGCCGCCACCGTGGACGCCGAGGCCGACGCGGGCGACGGGGAGTACCCGCGCAACAAGTCGGGTGGGGAACGGGCCGCGGTGGAGGTCTACGGCGACCGCGCGCTGCTGGTCCGGGCCGGGCTGATCCTCGGGCCCGGGGAGGACATCGGCCGGTTGCCCTGGTGGCTGCACCGGGTCGCCCGGGGTGGCGAGGTGCTGGCCCCCGGGCCGCGGGACCTGCCGGTGCAGTACATCGACGTCCGGGACCTGGCGAACTGGCTGCTGGACCGGGGGAGCGAGGGCGTCGGCGGGGCGTACAACGTGATCAGTCGGAGCGGGCACGCGACGATGGGCGAACTGCTCGACGCGGCGGTGGCGGCGACCGGGTCGGCCGCGACGCTGCGCTGGACGGACCCGGAGCCGATCCTGGCCGCCGGGGTGGAGCCCTGGAACGACCTGCCGATCTGGATCCCGCAGGGGCACCCGTACCGCTGGTTGCAGGAGCGGGGGGTCGAGCGGGCGTACGCGGCGGGGCTGGTCTGTCGGCCGGTGACCGAGACGGTCGAGGACACCTGGCGTTGGCTGCGCGAGGTGGGCCGGGTGCCGCCGCGGGCGGGCCGACCGGCGCGGGTGGCCGTGGGCCT